>CAYTUA010000201.1:0-7570 GCA_964440855.1 uncultured Lentimicrobiaceae bacterium | reverse complement strand
AAAGCTAAACCAAAAAAAAGAATCATTCTTCCCGATCCAAAATTCAATGATGTTTTGGTAACCAAGTTCGTGAACAATATCATGCTTGAGGGCAAGAAGAACGTGGCTTATAAGATTTTCTACGAAGCCATGGAAATCGTTGGTGAAAAATCGGGTGAGGACAGTGTTGAAGTGTGGAAAAAAGCCTTGGCCAATGTAACCCCTGCCGTTGAGGTGAGGAGCCGTCGTATTGGTGGTGCTACTTTTCAGATTCCTTCTGAAATACGCCCCGGACGCAAAATGTCGATCGGTATGAAAAACCTGATCACTTTTTCGCGCAAACGCCATGAAAAAACAATGGGACAGAAACTGGCAGGCGAAATTTTGGCTGCATTTAAAGAAGAAGGTTCCGCATTTAAACGTAAAGAAGATATTCACCGAATGGCAGAAGCCAACAAGGCTTTCTCCCATTTCAGGTTCTAATAAAAGCGCGAGTAGATACATCCAATGGCAATCGATCCTAAAATATTAAACAAACTGCTGCTTACCCGCAATATTGGCATTATGGCCCATATTGATGCGGGCAAGACCACTACAACCGAGCGTATACTCTACTACACAGGTCGGAGCCATAAACTTGGCGAAGTGCACGAAGGATCAGCCATTATGGACTGGATGGTGCAGGAGCAGGAGCGAGGTATAACCATTACTTCAGCCGCTACAACCGTTTTCTGGGATTTCCAGAACGAAAAATACAAAATTAATATCATTGATACCCCCGGACACGTTGACTTTACAGTTGAAGTAGAACGTTCGTTGCGGGTGCTTGATGGTGCTGTTGCCTTGTTTTGTGCCGTAGGTGGTGTTGAGCCACAATCTGAAACAGTTTGGCGACAAGCAGACAAATACAAGGTGCCCCGCCTGTGTTTCATTAATAAGATGGACCGTTCAGGCGCTGACTTCTTTAGTGTTTTAACACAGATTAAAGAAAGGCTTGGGGCCAACCCCATCCCCCTCCAAATTCCTATTGGGGAAGAAGAAAAGTTTGAAGGCGTTGTGGACTTGATTTCCAACAAAGCCTTTGTTTGGGACGAAAGTACCAAAGGGTCTGTTATGGTGGAAGTTCCTATCCCTGACGATTTGCAGGAAGTGGCTGATGAATACCGCATGAAACTGATTGAAGGTGTTGCCGAAGAAAGCGACGAACTGCTTCAAAAGTACATGGACGACCCCAATTCAATCACAGCTGAGGAAATTATTTTCAATATTCGTAAAGCGACTGTTGAATTGCGCATCTCGCCTGTAATGTGTGGTGCCTCTTTCAAGAATAAAGGGGTGCAGATGTTGCTGAATGGCATCATCCAGTACCTGCCCAGCCCACTTGATGTTGATGCCGTTTCGGGTATCAACCCCAACAACGACAAAACAGAGCTGCGCAAAGTAGACCCCAAGGAACCTTTTGCCGCTTTGGCTTTTAAAATTGCTACCGACCCCTTTGTTGGCCGTATTGCGTTTTTCCGCGTTTATTCTGGCACACTGGAGGCCGGGTCATATGTTTTCAATGCTTCCACAGGAAAAAAGGAACGCATTTCCCGCATTATGCAGATGCATGCCAATAAGCAAAACCCACTTGACCGCATTGAAGCAGGAGACATAGGTGCCGCTGTTGGTTTTAAAGTGATCCGTACAGGCGATACGCTTTGCGATGAAAAGCATCCCGTACTGCTTGAATCTATGACCTTCCCTGAGCCAGTAATTGCAGTTGCCATTGAGCCTAAAACTCAGGCTGATATGGACAAAATGTCGATGGCCCTGGCCAAGTTGGCTGAGGAGGACCCAACCTTTAAAGTGAAAACAGATGAGGATTCGGGTCAGACCATTATTGCCGGTATGGGTGAATTGCACCTTGAGATTTTGGTTGACAGGCTCAAACGCGAGTTTAAGGTTGAATGCAACCAAGGACGTCCGCAGGTGACCTATAAAGAGGCCGTTATTTCAAGTGCCACACATCGCGAGGTGTATAAGAAACAAACCGGTGGCCGTGGTAAGTTTGCCGATATTCAGTTTGAATTGGGGCCTGCCGACGAAAATGTTGTTGGTTTGCAGTTTATTGATGAAGTTAAAGGGGGCAATATCCCACGCGAATACATGCCTGCAATCCAAAAAGGTTTCAGGGAATCCATGTCGAATGGTGTTCTTGCTGGTTTTTCGCTTGATAGCCTCAAGGTGCGTGTTTTTGACGGTTCATACCATGCTGTTGACAGTGATTCACTCTCATTTGAAATGGCAGCCCGTCTTGGATTCAAGGCAGCATGCCGAAAAGCCAAATTGGTACTGCTTGAGCCGATTATGAAAATAGAAGTACTTACGCCGGATGAAAGTCTGGGCGATATCACAGGCGACCTCAACAAGCGTCGTGCCGTGCTTAGGGAAGTTACCGCGAAAGTGGGTTCACAGGCCGTAAAAGCAGATGTGCCGCTATCCGAAATGTTTGGATATGTTACTTCTCTGCGTACGCTTTCATCAGGAAGGGCAAGCTCCAGCATGGAGTTCAGTCATTTTCAAACTGCTCCTGAAAGTGTGGCCGAAGCCGTGATCAACAAGTCAAAAGGAATTGTAAAATAGCTATAAACAATAATAATCTTCTAACGTGAGCCAAAGGATTAGAATTAAACTGAAATCGTACGATCATAACCTGGTGGATAAATCTGCCGAAAAGATCGTGAAAACAGTTAAGACAACAGGTGCTGTTGTAAGTGGACCCATCCCCTTGCCAACAGACAAAAAGATTTACACTGTGCTGCGCTCTACATTTGTGCACAAGAAGTCAAGGGAACAGTTTGAGCTTTCTTCTTACAAGCGTTTGCTTGATATTTACAGCTCAACCTCGCAGACAATTGATGCGCTGATGAAGCTGGAATTGCCCAGTGGTGTTGAAGTAGAAATTAAGGTGTAACGCCTTCCGCAGGAAGCATACATGACATTAAACAGTAAAGTACCATGTCAGGATTATTAGGAAAGAAAATAGGGATGACCAGCATATTCGATGCCAACGGAAAAAATGTTCCGGTTACGGTTATTGAAGCAGGTCCATGTGTGGTTACCCAAGTCCGCACAAAAGCCGTTGACGGTTATGAGGCCGTGCAATTGGCTTATGAGGAGAAAAAAGAAAAGCAAACCACAGCGGCCATGAAAGGCCATTTTGCCAAAGCCAACACCACGCCTAAGCGCTATGTTGGTGAATTCTCACGTTTTGAAAAACGCAAGGAGCATGGTGAAGTAGTAACTGTGGATGTTTTTATGGAAGGCGAATTTGTTGACGTTGTCGGGATTACCAAAGGTAAAGGCTTCCAGGGCGTTGTAAAACGTTATGGCTTTGCTGGTGTTGGCGATGCCACCCATGGTCAGCATAACCGCTTGCGTGCTCCTGGTTCAATTGGTGCTTCATCCTACCCATCAAGGGTATTTAAGGGAATGCGCATGGCCGGACAAACGGGAAACAAGCGCGTGAAGCTCATCAACCTTCAGATTATCAAAATCATCCCCGAGAAGAACCTTATTCTGGTGAAGGGTGCTGTACCAGGCCCCAATAACGGATTTTTAAAAATTGAAAGATGGAATTAGTAGTTCATAACATCAACGGAGAGGCAACTGAACGTAAAGTAAAGTTGAACGACAGTATTTTTGGCCTGACGCCCAACGATCATGCTATTTACCTGGATGCCAAGCAATATCTTGCCAACCAAAGGCAAGGTACGCACAAGGCTAAAACAAGGGGCGAGATTTCTGGTAGCACCAGAAAAATCAAAAAGCAAAAAGGTACAGGAACGGCCCGTGCTGGTAGCATTAAATCACCTGTTTTCAGGGGTGGTGGTCGTATTTTCGGGCCTGAACCACGTGATTATGGTTTTAAGGTGAACAAGAAGGTAAAGGTATTGGCTCGTAAGTCAGCTTTAGCTTATAAAGTTAAGGAAGACAGACTTATCGTTCTCGAAGACTTTAGTATGGAAAGTCCTAAAACCAAGCAATTTGTTGACATCCTTAACAAATTCAAAGTAAGCGAAAACAAGAATCTTTTTGTTACGCCTGCTGTTGACAAGAATATTGTGCTTTCTACACGCAATTTGCAGCGCACAAAAGTTACAACGGCCAACAACCTGAATACACACGACATATTACATGCAAATAAATTGTTCATTCTGGAAAGCTCCTTGCCAACCATCGAACAACTGCTTGCTTAAATTAGAAACAATAAATCGCTCGAAACGATGAATATCATAGTAAAACCGTTGATTACGGAGAAAATGACAGCCATGGGCGAGAAGCTTAATCGGTATGGCTTCGTGGTTGAAAAACGTGCCAACAAACTTCAAATTAAAGGTGCCATTGAGGAACTTTATGGAGTTGAGGTAGCGGCTATCAATACCATGAATTACTCCGGTAAGCTCAAATCGAGATTTACAAAAACCGGTGTTATTTCCGGTAAGACAAAAGCTTTCAAAAAAGCGATTGTCACATTAGCCGAAGGTGAAACGATTGATTTTTTCAGCAACATTTAGATAGATGGCTTTAAAGAAATACAAACCAACGACCCCAGGTCAGCGCTTTAAGATAATCAGCGCTTTTGACGAAATTACTACTGACACTCCGGAAAAGTCGCTTTTGGCGCCTTCCAAAAAGTCAGGTGGTAGGAATGGTAGCGGAAAAATGACCGTGCGCAATATTGGCGGAGGCCATAAGCGTAAATACAGGATTATCGATTTTAAACGCGATAAGGATGGTATCCCGGCAGTCGTGAAAACCATAGAATACGATCCCAACCGTTCGGCCAGGATTGCATTGGTAAACTATGTAGATGGCGAAAAGCGCTATATCGTTGCCCCAAATGGTTTAAAGGTAGGCCAGGAAATTATTAGCGGACAGGGTGTAGCCCCCAATGTGGGCAATACACTTTTACTTGCTGAAGTGCCTTTTGGAACCATCATCCATAACGTAGAGTTGCGTCCCGGACAGGGAGCAAAAATGGCCCGCAGTGCCGGATCGTATGCCCAGCTTATGTCGCGTGATGGTAAATATGCCATTCTTAAATTACCTTCAGGCGAAACGCGTATGGTATTGCTAACATGCCGCGCTACAGTAGGGATGTGCTCCAACACCGATCACAACCTTGAAAAATCTGGTAAGGCTGGCCGCAGCCGCTGGTTAGGCCGTCGTCCGCGTGTGAGGGGCGTTGTTATGAACCCGGTTGATCACCCAATGGGTGGTGGCGAGGGCAGGTCCTCCGGTGGACATCCACGTTCAAGGAAGGGTATCCCCGCCAAGGGATACAAAACACGTGCGAAGAAAAAATCCTCCAGCATGTTTATTGTGGAAAGAAGGAAAAAATAGATAGAAACCAGGGATAATTAAACTATTAACAATGAGTCGTTCACTTAAAAAAGGTCCATATATCCACTACAAACTCGAAAAGCGGGTGATGGACAACGTTGAATCCGGAAAGAAATCTGTTATCAAGACCTGGTCAAGAGCCTCAATGATAGCACCTGAATTTGTGGGTTTGACCATTGCAGTGCACAACGGAAATAAATTTATTCCGGTGTATGTAACCGAAAATATGGTTGGCCATAAACTGGGTGAATTTGCACCAACGCGCATCTTCAGAGGTCATGCAGGCAAAAAAGATAAAGGTAAAAAATAAAGAACTTGTAAAAAATGGGAGCTAGAAAACACAATAGAGCAGAAGCGATAAAGGAAGCGCGCAAGAGCCAATACATGGCAACACTTCGCAATGTGCCTACCTCGCCACGCAAAATGCGACTGGTAGCTGACTTGGTCAGGGGTATGAACGTGGAAATGGCCTTGCATGTACTGCAATTTTCAACCAAAGAGGCATCTGACAGGGTTTACAAACTACTGCGGTCGGCAATAGCCAACTGGGAAGCTAAAAACGAAGGAGCCAGGATTGAAGAGAGCGCCCTTTATGTGAAAGAGATATTTGTTGATTCGGGGCGTATGCTCAAAAGGGTGCAGCCAGCTCCGCAAGGACGTGCACACCGGGTGCGGAAACGTTCCAACCACGTTACTCTGATAATTGATAAACGTGTACAACAAGCATAAGAAACTGAATCAAAACTGTTAAGTAATAATTGAATGGGACAAAAAACGAATCCAATAGGTCTTAGGTTAGGAATCATCAAAGGATGGGACTCCAACTGGTATGGCGGTAAAGATTTCAGCGGCAAACTGGTAGAAGATGATCAGATCAGAAAATACCTCAATGCACGTTTGGGAAAAGCCGGCGTTTCAAGAATACTTATTGAGCGCTCACTTAAACTGGTAACCGTTACTATTTCAACAGCCCGTCCGGGTATGATTATTGGTAAAGGTGGCCAGGAAGTAGATAAACTTAAAGAAGAGTTAAAGAAACTTACCGGCAAAGAGGTTCAGATCAACATCAGCGAAATCAAACGCCCCGAGCTGGATGCGCATATAGTGGCCACCACCATTGCCAAACAAATTGAAGGCAGGATTTCGTTCCGCCGCGCCATCAAAACCGCCATTACCTCAAGTATGCGTATTGGTGCCGAAGGCATTAAAGTCATGATTTCGGGACGTGTTGGTGGTGCTGAAATGGCCCGTCAGGAAACCTATAAGGAGGGTCGTATCCCATTGCACACACTGCGTGCCGATATCGATTATGCCCTTGTTGAAGCCCACACCACCTATGGCCGTATCGGCATAAAGGTTTGGATTTGCAAAGGCGAAATCTATGGCAAACCGGAACTGGTTCCCACAACAGTTGGTGGTGCAGCAAAGAAACCCATGGCCCCAAAAGCCGGTGGTGGAGCACCCAGGCAGCGCGGAAGACGTAAATAAGCGATTAATAATAAAATAATATAAGTAACAATGTTACAGCCAAAAAAGACCAAGTTCAGAAGACACCAAAAAGGCAGGATGAAAGGCTTCTCGCAAAGGGGAAACCAGCTTGCATTCGGCTCCTTTGGCATCAAGGCCCTTGAAAACTCCTGGCTTACAGGACGTCAGATTGAGGCAGCGCGTCAGGCGGTTACACGTTTTATGAAGCGTGAAGGACAAATATGGATCAGGGTTTTCCCCGACAAGCCTGTTACAAAAAAGCCTGCCGAAGTACGTATGGGTAAAGGTAAAGGTGCGCCAGAATATTTCGTTGCACCTGTAACACCAGGCAGGATTATTTTTGAAGCTGAAGGAGTTTCTTTGGCTATTGCAAAAGAAGCCCTCAGGCTTGCAGCCCAAAAGCTTCCAATTAGCACAAAGTTTGTCGTTAGAAGGGATTACACAGAAGATAAAATATAAGCAATGAAACAAGAAGTAATCAGGGAATTAAGCACTGCTGACCTCATCGAAAGGTTGGAGGAAGAGCGTAAACAACTTGTCAAGCTCAAGCTCAATCATGCTGTGTCGCCACTTGAAAACCCCAATAAAATTAAGGCTTACAGAAGAACAATTGCCAGGCTGCTTACCGAAGTTAAGAAACGCCAGTTAGCCGAAAGTAATAACGCATAATGACCGAAAGTACGATGGAAACCAGAAATATAAGAAAAGAAAGAAT
>CAYTUA010000200.1:0-10033 GCA_964440855.1 uncultured Lentimicrobiaceae bacterium | reverse complement strand
AGGACTAAGGCTTTGATGCGCTTCATGTTGATTGCTGTTATATTTTTATTGGTTTGAATACAAGTATTTACCAATCTAAAAGTACAATGCTCATGAAGGTGAATGCTGGCCCATTATGTCAATGGCATTGTTTACTGCGTAAACGTTAATGTCTGAGCTTTAAGCGGAAGGTTTAGCTTTCTCGAAATTCAGCGTAATCAAATACAAAGGGCACTACAATTGTTACTTTTGTTCCTGGATTTTGACTGCCTGGATTAAGTGGTGAGCTGGTGATACTGGTTTCAACTTTCAGCTTTTTTCCAATCAGTTCAAGTCTTTTCAGGGTGAGATTCATCCCCATTTGCAGATGTGAGTCCTTTTGGCGGGTTTGCAGTGCGGCTTTTTCAATTCCAATCCCGTTGTCTTCAACTACAATACGCAATGAGCTGTCGTCGATTTTGGTGAAATAAATACCTATCACCCCTTCATTTTCAAGGGTTGAAAGTCCGTGCCAGATGGCATTTTCTACAATGGGCTGCAAAATCATGGTGGGTATCAATACATCCTCTTCAATGTCATCGGCAATGTCGATCACAAAGCTGAAGCGCCCGTTCATTCTGAGCCTTTCCAGGTCGAGGTAGTTGCGCAGCCGGTCCACTTCTTCATCCAAAGGTATCATGCTGGTTTTGATGGCGTTCAAGTTCTGCCTTATCAAACGTGCAAATTGTGATAAATACAAGCCGGCATCGGTGGCTTTGTTCTTGAGTATGTAGTTTTGAATCGAGCCCAGCGCATTAAAAATAAAATGGGGGTTCATCATCGAATGCAAGGCCTTTTGCTCTAATAAAAGCATTTGGTGCGCCGTTTCCTGTTCCTGAAGCAGTTTGTTTTTTCGCCTTAGGTAAACCCATATGATGATACCAGCACTGCTAATAACCAGAAAAATAAAGAACAGGGGGTGCTGCATCAGTGTTGGTTTTACATGAATAAAATGCTGCTGCTCACTGCTCCAGTCGCTGCCTGATACAGCAGTTTTAAATTGAAAATTATATTTTCCCGGCCGGAGGTCCTGATAGGCGATGTTTCCATCCTTACGTATGATCCAGCTGGTGTCGCTACCCATCAGCCTGTAGGCGAAAAGAGCTTGTCCCTCTGCATAATGAATGCTGCCCATCGAAAAACGAATGCTGTGCTTGCCGCGCACATTGCTTTGGTTATGCTCTCGTGGCAGGATGGAGTCGTTTAGCACAATCTCCCTGAAGTAAGGGATAGGTAGCGTATGTTGTTGTTCTTTAAGGCTTTGTAATGGTATGCTACTCAATCCTTCCTCGCTTGCCACATGCAGGCTTTGATTGTGGAATGCAATCTGATGGATGTTGTTGAATCTTATATCAAGGCTGTTGAGTTGCACTTTTTTGCCGGAAAGGGCATCCATAAAGCAGGGACTCCAATAAAGGTGGCTGCTGCTCGCCATAAACAAGATGGAATCTCCATCAAAACACATGGAGTGGATCTGCGTTGGCAGGTTTCGCTCCAGATGGGCTGTGAGCGAATACAAAGTATCTCTCCGGAATAACCAAAGGGAATCACCACTGATATTGAATAGCTGGGTTTCATCATTGAGATTAAGGTGTTGGCGGATAGTTTTATTAAATAGTCTTGCCAATGGCTGGTAGGGGATGAGGGAATCATTTATCAGCCAATATATGGCTTTGCCGGCTGCAAACAATTGCCCGGAAGGACTGTAAAAAATACTGGTGAATCTTTCGGTATGATGGCTTTCTGTAAATAATCCATGCTTTACCGATTTTAACTGAGTGATGTAAAAAGGATAATAAGCAGCCAGACTTTTTTTATCGGGAGCCAGTGAAAAAGCTTTCGCTAGCCTTCTGGTCTTTGTGAGCGTTTTGATATGGAATGTTTTACTGCTTTGCTTTTGGGCTTGAACAATTTTCAAAGCCTGTTCGGGTTCATTAACGACAATTAAACCATTTTCGAGGATGCCAAGCTGATTGATACCACCGTCTGACAAGGGGTTGCTTGATCGCAGGAGATTGTTTTTATGGAGCTGGTACAAATAGCTGCCATCGCTGAGCCAAAGGCTGTTGTCGTTTCCGCTGGCAATGGTTTTTATGCCTTTTTCGGCGAATTGTTTTGCTGCCATATGCCGGTGGTGCAGGATGGAAGGATGCAGGCGATACACACCGCTGCCCAATGTTGCAATCCACATATTGCCTTCATGGTCTTGAAGGATATTTTGGGATCTTTCAATGTTAAAGTGCTGTTTCAGTTTGTTGTGCTGATAGACATAGATTCCTGAAAAAAAGGAAGAAAGCCAGATGTTCCCTGTCTGGTCTTCAAGTACATCAGTGATGATTTCGTCTGATCTTCGTTTCTCAAAATAAAGGCTGTCTGTTAGTTTGAAATCATCGTACCTGATGAGCATACGTTTTATTTGCTTTTTGTAAACTACATCCAAAAAGAAGGTGTTGTTTTTTGCATAAAAAGCTCTGGTTACCTGAAATTCGGTGGTCAGGGGGATCAGGCTGTCTGAAAGTGTCTCACTCATGTAGATGCCATCAACAAGGTAAAGCCAAAAAACACCCCTGTATTTGATCAGTTTGTTAATCATATTTCCCTGTGCAGAATATCCCTTATCTGAGCGGATGACACTTCGCGAAGGCAATTGAAACTTATCAACTTTGTTGTCGGCACTTAATACAAATGTTTGCCTGTAGTTATTGCAGTAGAAATAGAGGTTTTGGTCCTCATCTTCGTACATCCTCTTGAAGTACATGCTGTTACTCAGGCTATCGAGAAAGGCCTCCTCACGCGAAGTGAACAAGCGGTCTTTATATATATAGCTGAATTTCCCGTCCAGGTGAAACAGCCACAACCGGCCTTTTGAATCTTCTTCAATCCGCATGACTTCACTGCTGTGAAGGCCGTCGGCAGTGGTATAGGTTTTGAAATGGGTGCCGTCGAACCGCACCGCACCGGCATCGGTGGAGAACCAAATAAACTGGCGGCTGTCCTGAAAAACATTGTACACATTGTTGGAGGGCAAGCCGTCATTTATAGTAAGGTGCTTGATATAGGGGTTTTGTGCCTGTATAGCCAGGTCTGCGAACTGAGTCAGTAGCAGCAGCAATGCTATGAACAGGCTTGTACGCATGTTATTCTACCAATTTGGAAATATGCGAAACGGCCTCCTTGAACTCCTGCACTTTGCGGCGGGAGATGTTCAGACGTGTGCCATCGCTAAGTTCAGCAAAATTGCCCTGATAGCTGCTGTAGGCCTTCAAAAAGCGCAAATTCACCAATGTGCTCTTATGGATTCTGAAAAAATCAGGCCCTTCCAGGATTTTCTCAAAATCGCCCAGCGAACGGGTGGCCACAATTTTGTTAAGTCCCGAAAAATGTAAAATTGTATAATTGCTGTCAGCTTCCATGTACATGATTTCGGCAACCTTCACAATCTGAAAACCAAACTGTTCAGGAACGGTAATTTTTTCGATGGTTTTTGATGGGGCATTCATCTGCACATCAAGCAACGAAAGTGACTCCTCATAAACCATTTGGGCTTCTTTTTTTTGCTTGCGTATCATCAAATAATGAATGGCCTTGTCAACAGCTTCAACAAGCTCGTTGGCATTTACGGGTTTGAGCAAATAGTCCACTGCACTTGCCCTGAGGGCTTTGAGTGCATATTCCTGGTAGGCAGTCACAAAGATGATGGCATAGTTTTCTTTTTCGATGGATTGCAAGAATGCAAAACCATCTTCCTGCGGCATGGAAATATCCAAAAATATCAAGTCAATTGTTTGTTTACGAAGTAGGTCCCTTGCTTCTTCAGCTGAGGTAGCAGTGCCACAAACAGTTATTTGCGGGCAATATTCGGTCAGCAGGGTATTCATTACCTCCCGCAGGTTGAATTCATCGTCAACAATTATTGCCTTGTAATAATTCATGAGCTAAAATTAAGCACTTATTCCATTGAAAAGTGAAGCAATGAGCAAAAAGTAGCATGCATTTCGTAAACGGTAGCTGTCAATATAGGAATGGTAGGTGTTTTGCTTGGTTTGATCTAATCCAGAACGGTCATTATTGTTTTTAAATACGTTTTGCCGTGTAAAATGGCATGAAGGTTTATTACAATTAGGATGCATCCAAACTGATTACCACTTCAATACCTCCCCCTGTTATTAATAATCAAAGCAGCCAGCACACCCGGTATCCATCCGGCAAGGGTAAGCAGGAATACAATGAGTACGCTGCCGCAACCTTTGTCGAGCACGGCAAGGGGTGGAAATATGATGCATATGAGTACCCTCAGGAATGACATGGTGTGATTTTTTTTTGGGCGATTATCATGGCTTTACCAATCGTATTTAATGACCTTTTCCGATGCTATCAGCTTATTATGTTGCCTTAACTGCAATACATAAATCCCATTTTTTAATGGACTCAAGTTTATTTGCTGCAAATTGGATTTTATCTCCCCTTGCAATACCTGCTTGCCATTTTGGTCGGCAATGGAATAGCTGAAATGGTCAATCTTTTTGTTTTCCACGGCAATGGTAATTTGCTGCGAAGCCGGATTGGGAAAAACCCTGAAACCGTCGTTTCGTAGTATATGCGCGTGTGCTGAGGAAATCAGGGCAAAGCTCACATGAATCGTTTGGTTGGCTGTAACCTGCTCAAATTCATAGTTCTCGGGATTGCCAACCGATTCGCCATTAACTTCCACATCAAACACCTCATAATCCTGATCGGGCGTAAAAGTGAAAAGTTGGCTGGTCCCATGGGGTACCACTATCTCTCCTGCCGGACTGATACTTCCGTGCTCACCAGCGTTGGCAACAATAAGATAGTTGACTGGCGGGTGCAGGATGTCGATGGTGAAAATAAATGGATCATTGTAATCGCCTATTCCCAACTGGTCTTCAAATTCAAAACTCTCGTGCAATTCGGCTATTTGCCCTGAAGATTCCAGCCAGGCTTTGAAGGTGATGGTTTCACCACCGGTTTCGTTTGATGCTATCGACAGGAAAAGCCGGCCATCGGCATTTAAAAGGGGAGAGGCCAAACCGCGGCATTCGTCGCCTACAAATGCTGCCACCAAATCATTTGGGTCGAGTGAATAGGTTTCATCAGGAAGCTGCAAATAGGCTACTACCTGCATATTGTACTGCAAATTGGTTGCAGGGACCCAATCCGGGTTTGCCCTTGCTGTAGTATAAGTGAGTGCCAGCAATAAGACAATAGGAATGAGTATATTTTGTTTTAGGTTTTCCATTATTAACAGGACCTTTCTGTTGCTTGAGCGTACTATTGAACAACCAATACTCGTGAAACCTGATGAAACTGGCCATCTCCAATTAACTTGATAACAATGGAATAGGTCCCCGGAACAAGATTATCCTTATCGATGTGGATTTGCTGCTTTCCGATGCTGTTGAAGCTTTCGGTATGCAATTTTTGAACTTGCCCCATCTGATTGATAATGCTGTATGTCAGCTGCGTGTTTTCGGTAATATAAAGATCAATACTTGTGTTTTGTGCAAATGGGTTGGGGAAGGGGTTGCCTATAAATACGGGTTCAGTTGTCAGTTTTTGTTCATTTACATTCATTTTAAAGGGATTGTCTAAGGTGCCGGCTTCAGCCATTGAAAGGAAATTTGTTTCTTCGATTATGTCAGCAAATTGACCCAAATCATCCAACCATACACGAAAATACACCTCCTTGTCTGCAGCCTGGTCTTCGCCTATGCTCATAAAAAGCTTGCCGTCGAACTCCGGCAAGGGGCTTGCCATTCCGCGCAATTCGCCATCAATATATGCATATACCACATCAGCAGAGTTTTTGGATTGAATACCATCCATTATCAGTTTTCCAACCAGCATCATGCTGTGTTGCTTATTTCCTGCCGGCAATTCACCAATTGGTGAGTTCAGGTCGGAAGGGATTGATTCCTTGAATTGATTTTTATTGGTTACAATAGGGTACGTTAACGCAGATTCATTTGATAGTTTTAAGATATAGCCTTTTCCAGGGCACATTTGCGTGAGGCTTCCAATCCATTGGCTGCCATTGTATAAGGCAAAGGCATTTTGACCCAATACACGGTCGTTGTAAGCGGGTTCAGGTGTAAGGTTTGCAAGGGCTTCATTCACCGTAAGGCAAACTTCGGGACGATAACTCAGCCAGGTGCTTCCGGCAGGCAACTGATAAACGCTGTTTGGCGCATGATTGCTTACAATTACCACATTCTGTGCGCTACACAAACGCATGCGGTACATTTCCATGGGGGATAAATCCGTAAGACTTCCAACCCATTGCTCGCCGGAATAAACTGTAAAGCTGTGCTGCCCTATAATCCGATCGTTGTAGCAAGGCGATAGATCACTGAATAGGACATTGGGCGACATATTATATTGCTCAACATTCAAACTGAACCAGGTATATCCTTGGTTGAAATTGATTTCAAGGGCAATTTCGTCAGAGCACTCCAAAATCAGGGGGCTGTCCAATGTGCCCAGCTGGCTTTGGCTTTCAAATTCAAAGCTTTGGCTGATACCACAACTTTCACAAATAGCGCTGTTCCATATGCGTAAGTCAACTATTTCACCAGATGTAACATTTGAAGCTACTGTTAAAAATATGAGTCCTTCAAATTGGGGCAAAGGGTAACCAACTCCACGACACTCGTCACCCACAAAAGCACCAAGGATATCTCCCGGGTTGAACGAAACTTCGCCGTCAATGATGATTTTTGCGAGTACCTGCATATTGAATTGCAGGTTTTCGGGTTGCGTCCAATCCGGGGCGCAAACAAAATGAGCAGTCAGCTCAACATCATTTTCGGGCATCATAAATGTAAAATTGGCCAATTCACTGATTACCTCCCCGTTTTGATCGGTCCAGATCAAAAACCTGAATCCCGGTTCAGCTGTAGCTGAAATTTCTACTTCTATATTGCCGGGATAGATGCCACCACCTGACAATAAGCCTCCTTCGGTGGGTTCAGCTATGAGGGTGAGGGTATAATTATCGAATGCTTTCATGGCCAACACATCCTTACCAACAGCTCCGGCAGAGCATATGGCGCCTATTAGTAATAATGTGATGTACCTCAGCATTTTTGTTGTTGTATTGGTTTTTATCTTTTCCAATATTTTTTCAATCGGCCATTAAGGCAGCTTATTTATTTTAAAAACAGCAATGTGTTTATCTTCAATTAGTAGTTTCATAAAATACATGCCTGGTGGTAAATTGTAAAGGTTTATTAAAGCTGGATTGGAGTTCAATACTTGCCTGTGTTTTAACCTTCCTGCAAAGTCATATAGAATCACTTCGCTTTTTCTCGATTCAATTGCTTCGTCATTTATGCGTATAAAAAGCTGTCCATTCGTTGGGTTTGGATATACATCAACCTGCATATTTACTTCCTGGTATTGCTGTGTGGCAGTGGTTAGTATGAACTCAACATGTATGGTTTGATTGCTTGTAACATTTGTAAACAAATATTCATCAACAGGGCCAATGGAATCGCCATTCACCCAAACACTATAAACAGCATAACCTTCATCGGGGATAAAAGTAAAGGTGGTGTCGTGGCCATGTGATATCAATACAGTATCAGCGGGCAGCACACTTCCGTTTCCATAGGACGTGGCCCTGATTGTATAGGTATTGATTTCGAAACTGGCAAGGATGCTCCTGTTTTGGAATACGTTGATAAAAGTAAAAGTGTCCACAGCCCCCACACTTTGGCCATCAACCAGTACATCAGCAATATGATAGCCGGTATCAGCCATTATATTGAAGCCTTGTGTTCCCCAATGGGGGATAATAATTTCGCCTTCAGGTTCAATACTGCCATTTTCTTCAGCTGCAGCGGTTATAATGTAGGTTATTTCGGTGTAAGAAAATACATATGGTTCCAACAGGGTGCCAATTTCCGACATGCTTACAAAAGTAATACCCTGGTTCAGGTTTACAATCAGGTTTTGTTCGGCTATATAAGCTTTGAAAGTTACAGTTTCGCCTGTATGTTGGTCAGAACCAATGGTAAGGAAAATTAATCCATCTGTTGCACTGTTGGGTGAGGCCACACCCCTGCACTCCCCGTCAACAAAAGCACCTATTAGATCGTTCTGGTCCAGGGAGAAAGTACTATCGGCAAGCAACAACAAGCCTATCATTTGCATATTGTATTCCAGATTGGTAGGGGCCACCCAGGCCGGAGGGCCATCAGCGGAAAAGCCTGCCATCACTGTTATATCTCCTGTTACATCCATGTCGGTTCGTGGATTGCTATCCAATCCATCGCTCCAACCTGTAAAAATGTAGCCAGGATTGGGAATGGCTTCTACAGCTGTGCCATCACCGCCATGATTTACCAATTGGACAGAATCGCCAATTAATGAGCCATTGCCATCAGAGAGGTAGGTAAGTGTATAGGTTTTAATCTGAAACAGGGCATGGATGGTGTGGTTTTCCACAACATTTACAAACTCGTAGGAAGCAACAGGACCAATGCTGGAACCATCAATAAGTACATCAACAATTTCATATCCTGTGTTGGGAATTATAGCAAAAGATTGGCTTGCACCTTCTTCAACCACCACATCGCCCAAAGGGCTTATACTGCCATTATCGCCGGCTGAGGCAGATATGGTATGCGTATTAATGGCATATTGGGCAGTTACCGTCAGGTTATCGGTAATATTCACATCCAGGCGGGGATTCATGGTGCTTCCATCGCTCCAGTCCACAAAATGATAGCTCGGAAATGGAACTGCTGTTACGGGAGTACCTGCACCTCCATGGGGAACTGTTTGCACAGCTTCTCCCTCTATGGTTCCGGTGGGTTCTGATAAATAGGTCAACGTATAAATTGCCGGTGTAAAGCTGGCATGTATGGTATGGTCCTGACTTATTGCTGAAAAAGTGTACTCCTCAACGGGGCCCACACTTTGGTCATCCACCAGCACATCATCAACCATATAGCCTGTGGCAGGTTCAATGGTAAATGCCTGGTTGCTATTGTATTCCACCAAAACTTCACCAGATGGAGCAATATTTCCATTGGATCCACTGCTTGCTGTGATGGTGAATACTTCGGGTATAAAAATAGCTGTTACGCTTATAGGGCCCGTTACGTTTAAATCAGTGCGCGGGTTGTCAGTTACCTGATCGCTCCAATGCGAAAAATTGTAAAAGTCATCTGGAACGGCTTCCACAGGACTGCCATCGCTTCCGTGATCAACAGTTTGACTGGTCTCGCCAATCAGGCTTCCGTGATCGCCTGCAGTATATGAAAGGGTATAGCTGTTTATTCCCAGTGTAACCGCAATAATCATGTTTTCAGTAACATTGATCTCTGTACGCGGATTATCAGTTACGCCATCATCCCAACTGATGAAGTAGTATCCCGGGTCGGGAATTACTTCAACCGGTGTGCCGTCTTCACCGTGATCGACAAATTGCCAGGTGTTGCCAACAAAGCTGCCTTCCCCCCACATGATATAGGCAAGCCAATAAGTAGCTGTTGTGAAAGTTACGTGTATGGTTTGGTCTTCAACCACTTGGTTAAAGGTGTATTGGGTAACTGCACCCACACTTTCACCATCTACCAAAACATCTTCAACCATATAACCAAAGTCGGGAGTCATAGTAAAAGTCTGGTTTTCTCCATAGCCAACAATTACCTCGCCCAAAGGCGTGATGGTGCCATTTTCCCCAGCGGAGGATAATATTGTCGGGTCGGTTGTGTTGAATGAAAATATGAAGGGAGTATCTACCGAACCAAGAATTGAACCATCATCAAAATCTATTGTTTCATTGAGGGCTACAACCAGATCCATCTCAGATAAATAAGCTTTGAAGGTAACTGTTTCACCATTGCTGACATCTGCATGGATTGTCATAAATAACAAATCAGGTATATTGGGGTCGCGTTCGGCCAGTCCATGGCACTCTCCATCAATAAAAGCAGCAACCAGGTCATCGGGGTTCTCAGAAAAGATGCCTTCATCAATCATTAAC
>CAYTUA010000199.1:0-4409 GCA_964440855.1 uncultured Lentimicrobiaceae bacterium | reverse complement strand
CGATTCCACAATGCTGTGGTTCAGGTCGAAAGGTAACAAGGTTTGCACGTCGATCAATTCCACATCAATATCAAATTCCAGCAATTGAGCAGCTGCATCTTCGGCCACCCGCACACAGGAGCCATAGGTAACCAAAGTAATATCCTTGCCCGATTTTAGTACTTCGGGAACGCCCGGGGCTATGCGGAACTCACCCATATTGGATGGGCGCTTTTCGCGCAAACGGTAGCCGTTCAGGGGTTCAATAATCAGGGCAGGTTCGTCAGAAGCCAAAAATGTATTGTAAAAACCTGCTGCCTGTGTCATATTTCTTGGCACAGCAACATACACCCCGCGAATGGAATTTATCACCATGCTCAAAGGCGAACCAGCATGCCAAATACCTTCGAGACGGTGGCCTCGTGTGCTGATAATTAAGGGGGCTTTTTGTCCGCCGCGTGTCCTATACTGCAAAGTGGCCAGGTCATCGCTGATGATTTCGAGTGCGTAAAGCAAGTAGTCAAAATACTGTATTTCAGCTATTGGCCGCAAGCCTCGCATGGCCATGCCTATACCTTGCCCAACGATGGTGGCTTCCCTGATGCCGGTGTCGGCTATCCTTAAGTTGCCATATTTTTCCTGCAAGCCTTCATAGGTTTGGTTTACGCCACCAATCTTGCCGACATCCTCGCCAAACGAGACAATCAGCGGATTGTTTTCAAAAAGTTTATCAAAATTATCGCGCAAAATTTCCCGGCCGGGCACCAGTGTTGCGTCCTTATCAAAAGCAGGGGCAACTGTCTCTACCTTCAGTGCTGATTGGGCTGAGTGGGAATGCAGAAAAGTGCTGTAACGTTGCCGCCCATCTTCCAGCTCTTTGCTTAGCCATGATTTGACATTGCTTTTAAGCGAGTTTTCAGGATTTGTACACGAATCACAAATCAGTCTCAGAATTTTCTTGCCCGAAGAGATCATATCCTTGCGAATGGGCTCGCCCAATTTGGCCAAATCGTGCTTAATGGCTTCGATCTTCGCTGTTTTAGCACAATTACAGGTGGTTACATCCACCATTTTTACAAATTCATCACGCTTTGTCAGCAGAGGTTTCTGAAAATTGTTCCAGGCATTGCGCCGTGCATCGCGCACCCTTTTCTCTGCTGATTTTTCAATTTCATCCAAGGCATCGGCTGTAGCTATTTGCTCGCTGATTATCCATTCGCGCATTTTAAGCAGGCCGTCTGTTAGCTTTTCCTGTTCCAATTGTTTGGCACTCTTATAACGCTCATGCGAGCCTGAGGTGGAATGCCCTTGTGGCTGCGTACAACCCCTGATATGGAAAAGCACAGGGACATGTTCTTTGCGGCAGCGGGCGATACCCTCTTCATACAATGCAACTAAACCTGCATAATCCCAGGCATCGGCACGATAAATATAAAACCCATTGGTATTTTCGTCTTTCTCAAAGCCTTTCAGGATTTCTGAAATATTTTCCTTGGTGGTTTGGTAGGTATTGGGCACTGATATGCCCCAGCCATCATCCCATATGGAGATAGCCATAGGCAGCTGCAAAACCCCCGCAGCATTGATGGTTTCAAAAAAGTGCCCTTCCGAAGTGGAAGCGTCACCAATGGTGCCAAAGGCTACTTCATTGCCTTTATTGGAAAACTGTTTTTGATTATGCAGCGCCTTGTTCTCACGATAATGTTTTGATGCCAATGCCAGACCCAGCAAACGGGGCATCTGACTGGCTGTAGGGGAGGTGTCGGCTGAGGAGATTTTCAGTTTGGTGAGGTCTTTCCATTCCCCATTTTCATCCAGTGTCCGGCTGGCAAAATGATTGTTCATCAGCCGGCCACCGTTTCCGGGATTGGCTTCAATGTCGGTGTCACCATAAAGCTGGGCGAACAACTCTTCCAAGGTAGCCATGTCGGCAGCGAGCATAAAGGTTTGGTCGCGGTAGTATCCCGAGCGCCAGTCACCCGCTTTGAATGCCCGTGCCATGGCCAGTTGAGGTATTTCTTTTCCGTCACCGAAAATCCCGAATTTTGCTTTACCAGTGAGAACCTCACGCCTTCCTAAAAGGCTTGCTTTGCGGCTTTCAACGGCAATACGGTAATCATCCAGGATTTCTTCCTTACTCAGGCTGAAGTTTGTTTTGCTTTTTGCAGTTTTCGTTTTTGTCATGATGATAATCGATACAAAAAATATGACCCATTTGTTCGTAGGGATGCAAAAATAAACAAAATGTCGGTTTGTCTGAATAGGGGGCGCCCGCAAGATTATAATATCGCACTAAGCCACTAAGGGTCACAAAGGAAGAGGCAATTAAAGAAGCCAACAGGATAGAATGGTAAAACAAATAATCCTTTGTGCTCTTTGCGGCTATGTGGGAAAAATTAAAAAAAACAGACAAGCCTTCATTTTATTCTTAACCACACCCAAAACAGCTTTTCGGGCCATCAGGCTCATGGTGACTGCCCTGCTCAGCATAAAGAGGTGAAAGGCAATCCATAAGCCATGGTTTTCCCAAACATTGTTCAATAGCATCCAGGCTGGAAAAAACACCAACAAAACTGCTATCAACATGCTGTTACGCATGGCTGTTGAAGCTGTTGCCCCCACAAAAATCCCATCCCAAATAAAGGCGCCGAATGTTGTAACCGGAATCAGTAACATCCACACATGAAAGGGTTTGCTACTGTCAATCAGGTTCACATCATTCGTGATTAATCCAATCAACAGGCTTGGGATAAAGGCATACAGCAGCATAAATGGAAGGCTCAGTGAAAGCCCCCAGGCAAAAATATGCTTGATTAATTTTATGAGTTTCTGCTTGTTGCCGGACCCAATAAATTTTCCGGTAAGGGCCTCACCGGCATAGGCAAACCCATCCATGAAATAAGAGAAAAGAAAGAAAAACTGAAGTATTATACTATTGATTGCCAGAACTTCATCACCTATACCGGCCGATTTACTGGTGAAAAAACTAAGCGTCAGAATCAATAGCATGGTGCGGATCAAGATGTCGGCATTTACCTTGAAAAAGCGCTGCAATTCGCTTTTTTCAATCAACAAGGGTAAACTTAGCTTTATTCGGTATTTCGAATATTTTTTCAGGTAAAAACCTATTGCCAGAAGCAGACCGCTGTATTGTGCCAGGACGGTGCCCCAAGCAACGCCATCCACATCCATGCCAAGCCAAACCACAAAAATCAGGTTGAAAGCAATATTTAACAGATTGATCGCTATTGCGATATACATAGGGATGAGGGTGTTTTGCATACCAACAAACCAACCCATAAAGGCATAAAGGCCTAAAGTAGCGGGGGCAGCCCAAATACGAATCAAAAAGTATGTTGAAGCCAATGATTTAACTTCCTCGCTTCCGTCGAGTAAGAAAAAACTGAACCAGCCAAGCTGTTTTTGGAGGACTATCAGCAGCAAGGCGATGAGTAGGGCGATAGCCAGGGCGCGGTATAATGCATAACCAATCTGAAGTGTATTGCCACGTCCATAGGCCTGAGCTGTGAATCCGGTGGTGCCCATGCGCAGAAACCCAAATCCCATATAGACCACACTGAAGATGATGCCTCCCAGGGCAATAGCCCCAATATAAACCGGTGAACCCATTCGGCCCATCAAGGCCATATCCACCATGCCAAGTAAAGGCACCGTGAGGTTGCTTATGATATTGGGAATGGCCAGCCGGAGAATTTCCTTGTTCACAGCAATTACCTTAAACTACTTATGTAAGCCACATTCTTTTTGCTCGGGGAGTTCCCACCACCAGCGCCCGGCCCTGATATCTTCGCCTTCCTGAATAGCGCGGGTGCACGGCTGGCAGCCTATGCTGGGGAATCCTTTATCGTGCAGTACATTGTAAGGGACTTTGTGGTCGCGGATGAAATGCTTTACATCCTCTTCCGACCAGTCGAGCAGGGGGTTTATTTTGATGATGTTGTTGAGCTTGTCCCATTCTACTATTTGCATATCATTGCGCGTAATCGATTGCGACCTTCGCAGGCCGGTTATCCAGGCATCCAAATTATTTAGTGCACGCTGCAAAGGCTTTGTTTTACGAATGTTGCAGCAAAGTTTGCGGTTGTCGATGCTGTCGTAAAAAAGATTGATCCCCTTTTCATTCACCATATTTTCGACAGCTTTATGTTCGGGAAAATACACCTGAATCTTCAATTTATAACGGGCATTCACCTTGCTGATAAGGTCGTAGGTTTCGGGGAAGAGACGTCCTGTATCAAGGGTAAATATTTTTATGGCCGGTTTGGTGGCAGCAATTAGGTGGGTTATCACCTGATCTTCATAACCCAGGCTGCTGGCAAATGCAATTTTGTCACCAAAAAGATTGGCACACTCCTGTAGGATGGTTGGGGCGTCAAGTCCTTCGAATTGTTTGTTTAAGCGGTTTATTT
>CAYTUA010000198.1:0-5084 GCA_964440855.1 uncultured Lentimicrobiaceae bacterium | reverse complement strand
CTTCACCACATTGCGACCTTCCATGGTGTGTTGGGACTGTGTGAGGGCCAGTTGGTATTTTTTGCCTGTTTTTTCAAGGGTAATACCAGCCTGGTTGGCTACTTTCAAACCATTGGTGATTTGCATCAGGCCAAAAGCATTGGTGCCAATTCCGTTGGCTACCGGGCCGGCACCACTGCGTCCGAAACCCATTGCCATTCCAAGCGTTCCTTTAGCCTGACCTGCTTGGATCAATACGGGTAGTTCCAAGCCATTGCCAAAACTGACCACATCTTCCTGCAACAATCCATGCGATTCGGCATCAGCCATCGAGATGGTCAGGTAGTTGTCCCAGGTGGCCGTTGTTACCGGGTCGGGGAGTTCCATCAACCAGGGATTGTTGGTGTATTTTCCGGTGCCAATGGCAACTTTTTCGTACACCACCAGCTCAAAGCCTGCTACATCCGAAGGCTTTTCTGCTTTCAGCGCAATAGGGGTAAAAGCAAATTCCTTGCTTTCAACTTCCATATCGAACAATCCGTCGTGCTTGGCCTGTGTCCAGAAGGGCCTGAAGCCGGCAAATGCTGATTTATTAGGGAATATCTTGGTTTCCCAATGCTGCTCCATATAAGCGGAAAATTCCTGCTCACTGCCCATCCATTTCAGCAAGCTGTCCTGTGCCTGCCTTGTGTTGAAAATATTCCTGATAGCCGGTTGCATAATGCTGTAGTAACCGCGAACGGCTTCGGCGTCGTCCCAGCTTTCCAGGTAATTGTTGTCAGGGCAAACATAGGTGCTCAGGCCGGCTGTTTCGTCCATGCGGTCAGCAAAACTGACAACGGTATCCACTTTTTTCAAACCTTCGATAAACTGCTCAGCCTGCGGGTGATCATACACCGGGTTCACATTCCAGCACATCAGCATGCCTATTTGGCCGGCATTCATTTTTTGTACCAGCGAAAGCATCTGTTCGTCGCTTCCCTGGCTCAGCATAATGGGCTGATTGGTGTTGAGTGTGTTTTCGTAATTTCCTAAAATATAATTGATGGCATTAACAATCAATTGGTTTTCCAGCTTGTTTGTGCCGCATATCACGAGTGATTTACCCCTGGAATTGAACAATTCATCGGCTATTTCGGAAGTGTCGATAGGGGAGGCAGGACCGTTGTAGGTTGCCTGTCCGCTACGGGCGGCCAGTTTGTTGTAAAGGTCAAGTAAAACGGCAGCTTCTTCAGAAGGTTTAATGGTAAAACGTTCGTCGGCATTGGAACCTGTGAGGGAGAGGTTGCTTTCGACCACCACCAGTTTCGACATGTTTTGCTTATCCTTATCGAGTCTGCGGTTTTTATTGAACTGTTTGGTAAAAGTAACCGGCATCAACCAGGTTCCGAGGAAATCCGCGCCAAAACTAACAATGGTCTCGGCCTTGTCAAACTGATAAAAGGGGATGATGCCTTCGCCGGTTTGGGCTTTATGCGCCTTGCGGATGGCTTCGCAGGCATTGGCATCGTACATCACCCATTCTGTTCCGGGATGGGCGGCCACAAATTCATTTATAAGCGCTGTTGTTGAGGGGCTGATAACCGTTCCTGTGACAATGGCAACGGAGCCTTCGCGTCCTTTAAGTGCATTTAATTTGGCAACAATTTCACGGTCAACGGTTTCCCAGTCTGTATTTTGCCCGTCTTTCATGGGGTTTTTCAGGCGTGCATCATCATACAGGTTCAGCACCGAAGCCTGCGCCCTTGCGTTGGTACCACCTTTCGAAAGTTTGGAAAGCTCATTGCCTTCAATTTTGATAGGACGGCCTTCGCGGTTTTTTACCAGAATGGAGCAATAATCATGTCCATCATAAAAGGTGGATGCATAATAATTGGCCACGCCCGGAATGATTTCTTCTGGTTGGTTCAGGAAGGGTATGGCCTTGCGGACAGGCATCTGACAGCTGCTCACAAGGGCAACGGCACCTACGGAGAAGCCCAGTGACTTGAGGAAATCGCGGCGGCTTGATTTGCCTTTTACCTCGGATTCGTCCAAACCCTCAACCGTAAATTCTTTCAGGGGCTGCTTTTCAAAAAGGGATTGATTGGGTTGTGCCTTATATGCGTTTATACTTTGCCAGTATTTCTTTTCCATAGCGATGAACTTAGTTTTTGGCTATTTGCTGAATATTATTTGATTAATAGTGACATTTTTGGCACTCATTGCCACCAATATCGTCCACAGTTACACGTGAGCGTTTGCCTGCATGCAGCTCCTCGTGCAATTGTTTGTATTGCTCGTAAAAGAGGTTGTTGGTAAATTGCACTTCGGTGGTGCGGTGGCAATCGATACACCAGCCCATGCTGAGGTTTTCAACCTGCATCACCTCATCCATTTTTTCAACAGGTCCGTGGCATTGGGCACAATCCATTTTACCAACGGCAACATGCTGGGCGTGGTTGAAATAAACATGGTCAGGGAGGTTGTGTATTTTAACCCATTCAATCGGCTGGCCCGATTCCCATGCGGCATGAATTTTGTCAATTTCAGTACGTCCGGTAATTTTCCCTTCGCGCACCACATTGTGGCAATTCATGCACAAGCCAACGGATGGAAATCCGGCATGCATGCTTTCTTCAGCGGTGGTGTGGCAATACATGCAATCGATCTTGTTTTGTTCGGCATGTATCTTGTGCGAAAACCAGATGGGTTGGTCTGGTTGGTAATATTGTTGACGGCCCAGTGCTGTCGCCTCTTTGTAAGTGATTTCAGCAATGATGGCAACACCTACTAATAAGATGGTAATATGCACAAAGCGCGCTTTTATCACTTTGGTTAAGAAGAGATCGGCCAAAACAACCAGCAATATGATAATGGTAATTAAAAAGGTAGTTCCAAACTTGCGGTTGGCATCACGTTCAAGCTCAGAAAGCTGTTGCTCACGGGCATCGAGTTTGGCTTCAAGGCGCAGCAGTTCAGGCGATTTCTCTGCCACTTCTGCTTCAGCTACTGCATATTCAGGTGCTACTTGTCCGCCACTCTCAATGTATTTCAACAGGTCGATGATGGCTTCATCCGAAAAATCATTGGGTGGCATTGGGATGCGGTTGTATTCCTCGAACAGGGCCACTGCGTATTCATCGCCTGAAGCAATTACTTCCTGGGAATTCCGTATAAAGCGAATGAGCCATTCCTGGTCGAGTCGCTCCGTAACCCCTTCGAGACCAGGTCCGATTAGTCTGTTGGACCCCAGGCTGTGGCACGCGGCACACACCTTCCAGTTTTCAGCGGCTTCGGGGGTTTGTGCCTGTGATTTCATAAACGGCAGTAAAACCAAAAGTGATAGCAGCAGGCTACCGGTTTGTACTGAACGCTTCATATTCTTTAAGGAGGGGAAAGATTTTATCATCATACCTGCTAGTTTATAGAGATTGAAAATGGGTGCAATTGGATAATTGAAAGTGGCAAATCCTTCATTGATAAAGTGTTGGCTTTTGGTTGCTTACTTTTGTTTCGTTTTTCAAAAATAAAGGTTTTTCTCATTCAGCAAGCTAAACAAGCATTAAATTACTGGAATTACCTATAAATTTAACAAGCGGGCTTGTTGATTATATAATCAGTATATTGGTTATCAATATTTTGTCATGGTGATAATTTGTTAAGGTATAGTTAAAATTTACCAGCTTCCACCGGCACCACCTCCACCAAAACTACCTCCGCCGAAGCCACCGAAACCACCTCCGCCACCAAAGCCTGAACCACCTGAAAATCCTTTAAAACTGCCTGAATGCCGGCTGTTCATCTGACTGGCCAGAAAAAGGGCAGTCCAGAAGGGTAAGTTGCTCTTTTTGCCACCAATATGGTTTGCCGAGCTCGCTGATTTTATCATAAAAAACACAATAAGCAAAACAAAAATAGGAACGAACCAGGCTGCCGGCACCTCATCCTGTGCATATTCATCTGCGCTGTATTCCCCCGATGCCCAGGCAATCATGGTATCGATGGCCTGGTTGATGCCTCCGTAATAGTCATCCTGTTTAAATCGGGGAATCATTTCCTGTTCAACAATGCGTTTGGCGAGTGCATCCGGTATCGCACCCTCGAGGCCATAACCTGTTGCAATAAATGCTTGCCCCCGGCTTCCTGGTGCTTTGGGTTTGATCAGTATAACGGCACCATTGTTTTGCCCTTTTTGACCAACACCCCATTTTTCGCCAATGGCATAGGCAAAATCTGCTACAGGAACCATACCTAAATCACTTAACATTACCACTACAATTTGTGTGGAGGTAGTGTCGTTGTAGCGAATCAATTTTTGTTCAAGCTGGCTGATTTGCGAACTGCTGAGTGTATTGCTCAAGTCGTTAACCAAGCGCGGAGGCTCAGGCCTTTGGGGTATGTCCACGGCCAATAGTGTCGAAAAAGGTATAACGAACAGAAGTACAATAAGGGCACTGCGTTTTATTAAATGCATATCGTTTGTTTTAGCAATAGGAAATTTCATCACTCAATTCATTGATATCATCGCGGTGATAGAGGAAGTGTTTTTTTAGTTTTTTCCCTGCCTTTGTGATGCCTTGGGCCAGGCCTTCGGCAAATTCACCCCTTATAAAATAGGCCGCCAAAATCGTTTTTACTTCATCCCAAAAGCCTTCCTCCACAACAGCATTGATGCCGGCATCGCCCAAAACAGCAAACTTATGATCTTTTATGGCTACATAAAAAAGGACCCCGTTTCGCTGTTCTGTTTTGAACATTTCCATTTTTTTAAAAAGATAAGCCGCATGGTCGAGCACATCCTCTTTGCAATAATCTTCGATATGAACCCGTATTTCGCCCGAGCTGTCAAGCTCCGCATTGAGAATGGCTTTTTTTATAAGTTCCTTTTCTTGAATTGTAAATAAATTCTTTGCATTGGGCATGGTAAACACAGTTTAGGAATACATAAATATACTTAACCATGAAAAATATCCATGGAGGTTTCAGGCCGCAGACCATGAATGGCAATTAAAACTCAACATTTGGTGCCACATCAGCACCTTGCACGGCCTCAAAATAGGGTTTGGCCTCAAATCCAAACATATTGGCAATCATGGTTTGCGGGAAGGTTTTGATATGGGTGT
>CAYTUA010000197.1:0-3406 GCA_964440855.1 uncultured Lentimicrobiaceae bacterium | reverse complement strand
GCGTCTGCTAGCCTTTCCTGTATTTTTGGAAAAAGACACCCTCATAACAGCTGTTTTTATCAATGAAGGTGCCGGATCAGAAACAAACAAGGCTTATTTGTATAATTATAAAGGTCAGTTGGTTAACCAAAAAACCTTCCCAAAGGAATATGCCTATACGCAATTTGCTTTTTCTTTTTCAAATGACCCACCCTTTATATATCTGGCAGCAGCCCCAAACAAGGTTTTCATGATAGATGAAGCACTCAAGCTAAAACCATTGGGTGTTGGTGGAATTACCGACCGAATGTTTTTTCTGGACATTGACCATGATGGCCATGATGAAATATTGGTATTTGATAAAAATACCCATGCTTTACAAATCAGCCGGAACGATTTTTCCCATCCTGCCAGCCTGCAGCTACCGCCGGGGGAGGCAAGACAGTTTTGGTACAGCCTCAGATTCAAAGGGGAACAAGCCCCACAGCTTTTTATGCAGAAAGGCGAAATGTGCTTGCTGATCAGTTATGCGCCAAATCCCTATTACCCCTATCGCTTCGCACTTTATCTATTGGTTTTAATTCCTTTATGGTTGTTGCTGCTGCTGTTGAAAAAACTATTCAAATACCAGCTGCTCAGGAAGCAGCGTCTGGCGGCTGAAATAGCCACCCTGCAATACAACAGCCTTAACAACCAGCTCGATCCGCATTTTATCCTCAATGCCATGAATGCGATTTCGTTGTCCATCAAGCAGGACGACCCTGAAAAGGCTTATCACTATACGGCACGTTTCAGCAATCTGTTCCGCGAAAGCCTGCACCAGGCTGATAAGGTGAGCCGCAGCCTGGAAGATGAACTTATGTTTGTGGAGGATTACCTGCAGCTTGAGCAATTGCGCCATAAGAACCTGTTTCAATACCGCATACAGGTTTCCGATGAGGTTGACCGGCTGATGCAAATTCCCAAAATGGGGATTCAGATTTTTGCCGAAAATGCTGTCAGGCACGGCTTGCATCCGCTTGGCGGAGGCGGACAACTGCATATCGGGGTTGAGCAAATCAAAAGCCATACCCGCATCAGCATACAGGACAATGGCATTGGCCGCGAAGCAGCAAAAACCCGAGGCAGCATGGGTAGCGGCAAGGGCCTGAACATTATCCATGAAATTATGCTGTTGTATAAAAAGCTGAGTGGCATCACCATCACCTACAAAATCGTCGATTTGAAAGACCAAAACGGAAAAGCTGCCGGCACACGGGCAGAGCTGATGCTGAGCAAAGAGAAAGAGCGGGAAGGGTAGGGGCGACATGCAACAAGCTTCTCATGGCATCTCCTTCAGCAGCCTGAGTGCCTCGCGGCTCACCTTGAAAACATGAACTTTTCCCTGATGGAACATATGCAACGATCGCGCTACACGATTGAAAGATGAAATATACCGCCTGTTTACCAGTGCCGAACGGTTGATGCGGATAAACAGACTTGCGGGCAAAAGGCTTTCAACCCTGCCCAATTGCATGCTTACCAATGTCTTTTCCTGATGCGTAAGGTGAAGCGTGGTATAATTGCCATCGGCTTCCGCGTACAATATGTCGCGGGGGTCAAGCATGGTGAAACCCGTTTTGGTGGCAAACCGGATATTTTCGGGGGCCAGGCAGCAGCTAAGCAGCTCCAGGCGTTGGCTCAGGTCTTTGGTGTGGCGGTCAGCCTTGAGGCGGCTCAGGGTTTTGTGCAGCCTGCCGGGGATAATGGGTTTAAGCAGATAATCAAAAGCAGCGGTTTCGAAGGCTTCAATGGCATAATGGTTAAAAGCCGTGACGAAAACGATATGGCAATCCAATTGCATGCTGCGCAATTCCTGTGCCAGATGCAGCCCGTTCTGGTCCGGCATTTCAATATCCAGGAAGATCAGTTCAGGTTTGTGCGCTGCTATGGCGGCAAGGGCTTCGGTAGCATTACCGGCCTGTGCAACAATGGCAATATCGGCATCTTGCTGCAGCAAATCGGCCAGCAGGGCACGTGCCGCAGCTTCGTCATCAACAAGCAGGGTTTTGATGGGGGTAGTGGATGGCATAACAGGAGCTGTTTTTTTGGGGCTAAATTAAAAAAAACAGGCTTGAGTGGTATTATTTTGATGCTTTTTAGCCTTTCACCAGGTATGTAATAATGCCCAATGCAAGATATAGCCCTTCATACACCAAACCCATAGCTTCAACTATAAAACGATGACTTTTATACAATAAGCCATTTTTTAAGCCGGCTATACCCCAAAGCTTTTTAATTTTAAGGCATAAAACCCTCAAAAACCACGATACCATGAAAACAAAAACCACACTGCTGATTTTCGCAGCCTTGTTAACGGGCCTGATGCTTGCTCTACAGGCATGCAAAAAGGATGACAAAGACCAAACCGAACCCGAAGCCCCTGTTTATACCAACGGACAAGGCGAAATTGGCAAAGCCGGCGGCACAGTGATGATTGATGATGAAAATTCGCCTATCAACGGTGCTTATGTTGAAATACCGGAGAATGCCTTAAGCAGCACGACCAATATTCAAGTAAGCCTGAGCGATATTGCCAATCCATCTTTTGATTCAGCAGCCATTGTGGTCAACTTTGAGCCTTCGGGCTTGCAGTTTGACGAAACCGTTCATATCGGTCTGCCTTATCCAGCCGATGTGAGCAGTGGTAATGCGCTGAAAGTGTTTTATTATGATGCTGATGAGGAACGACTGGTAAGCATGCCAATTGTTTCATTTGACAATAGCAAACGTATCATAAAAGCAGCGACCAACCATTTTTCGGGTTTTGCCTCAAGTGCCCGTTTTACCAGGATTTATGTGGATATGGTACGCGTAGATAACACCATTGGCGCCCTCATAGAAATTAACTCTTATTATCATGGACAAGACAGGCGCCTGCGCAATGTTTATACTTTGCCGCTGGTGGCTGCCAATACAGGCTATTCCAATGCACGTGATATCGTCAATTACCATCAGGGGCAAGAAGTGCTTTCTCTTTTTAAAATAACTCTGAAAAGAAAGGTGTTATTATGGTCTGATGAAACGATACAAAGTAAAAAAATGATTGTAAGACGCATACAACATTCAAGTGACAGGCATGGTTATGAGGTTTACGCTGATGATCTGAGCAGCTCAAATCGCCTGTACCAGGTTGAAACTACAGAAAATGCATCCTTGCGCGAAACTTTCATGCAAGGCATTCCGCTTATCTTTAAGTTTAATGAAAACAACTTTCAGCCCGATCCCAATGATTCCTACTACATTGTGGTGGAATGGACTTTGGCCACGGACCCAACAGGCGCGTATATTTCACGTTTTACCCATTATTATGAAGAAGACAACAGGAGTGAAGCTGCAAAGCCTGCAACTTTCAACATATGGATTAATGATATTGACCCGGTGGACA
>CAYTUA010000196.1:0-3527 GCA_964440855.1 uncultured Lentimicrobiaceae bacterium | reverse complement strand
AACCCGCCTGGCCAGCCTCGAAAAGTGGGAAAATGAACTGATACAGCTCGAAGGTAAATTGCCGAAGTAAAATCCGGCAACCAATATGAAAGAACTCATTGCCGCCGATATTGGCCCCATACAGCCAAATACTACCATCCACCGCATACTGGATGGAACCTGGTCATTATATGAGCTTATTGATTATTTGATAGATTACACAGGCCCTGTTGATGCGTTCATATCCTCATTCTCAATCAGCGAATCGGCAATTTGCTCATTTCAACAAATGCTCGAAGATGGCCGCATGCAATCATTACGCTGTTTGCTCGATTCAAGCCTGCGTAAAACCAAAACACCCCTGCTTTTCTTCCTTCAAAATTGTGGAGCTGAAGTAAAGCTTACGCTGAATCATTCCAAGCTGATCCTCCTACACAACAACAACCATACAATTGCCATCAATGCATCTGCCAACATGAGCCGCAACCGCCGCATTGAAGCCATGGTGCTCGATACTCATTTCAACACCTGTATTTATTACCTGAAAACACTTAATCAGCTATTTGAAACCGCAATACCATTCCTGCCATGAACTTCAGCGATGAACAGCTTAACAAGATTGAAGAATATGCCGGGTTTTTCCTTAGCCCACGCGAAATATCATGCATGCTAAACATAGATTATGCGAGCATTGCCGATGCTTTTTCTGATCGCAAAAGCCCGGTTTACGCTGCGTATTTTAAAGGCAAAACCATATCAAAATTAGAACTCAGGCAAAAGGTTGTTCCATTATCGAAGCTCGGCAGCCCACAGGCTCAGAACCTCACAGAACAGTACATTAAAGAACAGGAACAGGAGGAATTGCTTGATGACTAAAAAGCTTACAACCTTCGACAAGATTCAGCGGTCCTTTTTTTCCGAACCAGGCGCAAGAGAAGTAAAACTCACGCCTGCACAGGAAAAGATCAAAGAGCGCCTGATGAAGGCTTTTACCTACTGGATAAACAGCCCCACTTACAGCGAATCGCAGATAGTCCGGTTCCTGGTAAATGAGTGCGATGTAAACCGTGCACAGGCTTATAAAGATATCAAATACATTAAAATCATCCTTGGCAATGTAACCAATGCCAACAAACAGTGGATTCGTTACATCGTAAACGATACATGCCTCAAGGCCATAAGGCTTGCCAGGCACAACGGCGATGCCAAAGGCATGGCCATTGCTGCCGATAAGCTGGGCAAGTACAATCAACTGGATAAACCAGAGCTTGATCAGTTGCCCTGGGATCAGATGGTACCTCCAAACTTCGAACCCAGCCCCGATATTTCAATATTAGGCTTCAAACCCGATCCCCGCATCGAAGAAAAGCGCCGCAAAATGCGCGAAAAATACCTGCGCCAATACGACCCCGACGCCATCACCGACGCCGAAATTGTAGATGAATACCCCGGCGGAGTGCTCAGCACCCGCCGGTGCTTAAAAACCAGCAACATGAAAACAGATATTGAGATACTGGAAACACAATACGCTAAATACAAAGATAAAAGCGGAAAAAAAGCAAAAAACCTACACATGAGAATTGAATCATTCAAGGCATTAAAGAAGCTCATTGATATTGCCAACTCAAAAACTACTGCATCACAAAAAAAACAATGAAAAAATACTTCAATCCCAAACAACTCGAAAGCATGGCCGTTGGCGCCCGCGATGAATACATCATTGCCAGCCGTGGTTTTGGCAAGTCTGAGGGGATTGATGGCCCCCGCCTTATCCGCAATGTGTTTGCCATGCCCCGCAGTGCCGGCGCACTGCTCAGCCCTACTTACGGCAAACTGCTGCGCAACACCCTTCCTGCAGTTTTTACCGCCCTTGAACGCCTTGGCTACAAGCGAAACATACACTATGTGGTTGGCCACAAACCGCCCAAAATCCTTAACTATCAAAAACCCATCATTGACCCGTTCAACTACGATTATGTGATTGCTTGGTTCAATGGATCCATACAACACCTGCTCAGCTTCGACCGGCCCATGAGTGCAAACTCCATGAACCTGGATTACATAATGGGGTTCGAAGCCAAATTCCTTGATTACGAAAAAATCAAAAACGAGGTGCTTCCGGCAAACCGCGGCAATAATAATTACTTCGGCAAATGCCCCTGGCATCATGGATTATTGTTTACGACCGATATGCCAACCACCAAATCAGGTATGTGGATCCTGGATAAAGAAAAAGACATGGATCCCGATCTCATTGAACTTATCCGGTCGCTGTATTTCGAATACAAAAAAACAGGAAACCAGAAGCTAAGAGAGCGCAAACTGCGCGAGCTTAATGAATTTCGTAAGCATGCTGTATATTATGCCGAGTATGATGCATTCGATAACCTTGAAATCCTTGGCGACGACTTCATTAAAAACATGCACCGCGATCTGCCACCGCTTATCTTCCTCACCGCCATCCTTAACAAGCGCCTGCGAAAAATAGCAAACGGCTTTTACTCTGCCCTCAATGAAAAGCTGCACTACTACAACAGCTATGATAACTCCTACCTCGAAAGCCTTGGATATGATACCGGCAAGTCAACCCGCGAAACCTGCCTTAATGATGGTGACATAAGCAAAGACCTGCCTCTCAGCATTGCTTTCGACTACAATGCCGCAATCAACAGCCTTGTTTGCGGCCAGCGTATTGAGAACCGCGAAGCCCGCGCCCTGCACTCATTCTTTGTAAAGACCCCCCGCAAACTCAATGACTTGGTAAACCTCTGGTGCGATTACTACGACCCCTTGCCCCACCGCGATGTTGTTTACTATTACGACTCAACCGCCATAGCCGATACTCCCCTGGATGCCGATAGCTTTGCCGATACCATCATCAAAGCCCTGACAAAACGTGGATGGTCAGTTACCCCTGTTTATATTGGCCAGCCAATGAAGCACCACCTCAAACACAACTACTTCGATCTTGCTTTCAAAGGCGATCCGGATTACCTGTTTCCAACATTCAACCAGGATAACAATGAATACCTGCTAATTGCCATGGAACAAACCGGGATCAAGGTAGGCAAAACCGGCTTCGAAAAAAACAAAGACCCCGAAAAGCTCCCCGATACAACCGAAAACCCCGACGAATTTAAAACCCACATCACCGATGCCTGGGATACACTCTACATTGGACTAAATTTCCACTACACCGAACCCGGTAACCAGGTAGGAACCACGCACTGGAACACCTAAATCCAGCCCTATAAAGCCCGTTCAACACAGTTGAACCAGCTTTTCCCATAACAAACAGCCAGAAAAAGCCCGATCACAATCCGGCTTTTTCTTTTTTGCAGCCACACAGTATTCAATCACCACAGATGATGGCAACACAGTGCCACAATCTATCTCAATTCCACTTAATCGGTATCACACCCCGGCCACACAAGCCCTTAATGTGTGATGGATTATCAGAGGCCGCCGCAGGCGGGCGGCCTACTCATTTGCAGCTACATAGCAGCATATAACGCAACCAAAAAGCCTTTGCAGCTACCGTGTGCGCT
>CAYTUA010000195.1:0-2896 GCA_964440855.1 uncultured Lentimicrobiaceae bacterium | reverse complement strand
TAAGTTGCTTTATTATTGTGAAATGTTTAACAAAAAGTCTTATGCCATTGATAAAGTTACTAACAATTTGATAAGTTATAATTTCATATGCTTCTCATTTACTGATATTTAAACTCTATACTCCAGCTGAAAGCGGCTCAAATACAGGAATAGATGTTGACCAAATGATATTTTACTATCTTTGCCGCTGTGTTAAAGGATTAGTATTTACTAAATTTCACAACATTGGAAAATAAAAAAATCACTGAAATAAATGGAATTCAGCTGTATAACAGCTTTATTTCCGGGGCTCAGCGTATTTTTGAAAACCAAAAACACTTGAATAAAATCAATGTGTTCCCGGTAGCAGATGCCGACACAGGCACCAATCTGGCTTCCACCATGCGAAGCATTGTAAATGCTGCTGAGCCGCAACACAGCCTGAAGCTCACAGCAGTGGCATTGGCCGATGCCGCGCTTATAGGGGCACGCGGCAACTCAGGCATCATATTTGCTCAATTTCTCTATGGATTCAGCAACGAAATCAAAGATGAAGAAACCCTGACCCCTTCAGCCTTTGCCGGCTATATGAAAAACGCTGTGAGGTATGCCTACGAAGCCATTGCCAATCCCAAAGAGGGTACAATGATTTCTGTTATTAAAGATTGGGCAGAATATATCTACCTACTCAAAGATTCGTTGGATGATTTCTTGAAACTGCTGATGGACGGGCTCAAGAAAGCCATGGAATCACTTCACCTGACCACTTCGCAAATGGCCGTTCTGGCCAAGAACAATGTGGTGGATGCTGGCGCGAAAGGATTTGTTGTATTTCTCGAAGGGATGTTCGACTATTTCAAGGGTGGTGAAGTGGCCATAAATATGGACACGTCGAAAATTGAAATTGCTGAGTCGATGGAGACAATCGACCACGAAGAACTCACTTATCGATTTTGCACAGAGGCCCTTATAACAGGTAAAGACCTTAGCCGCGAAAAACTGGCTGGCATTATGGCCAACTTTGGTGATTCAATGGTTATTGCAGGCTCACCAACCAAAATGCGCGTACATATCCACACCGATGAACCCTGGAAACTATTTGAAGATATCTCCTCTGTTGGTACCATAGCTTATAAAAAGGTGGATGATATGGTGTTGCAAAATGATGTGGCATCCAACCGCAAACACGATATCGCCCTGGTAACCGACTCTACTTGCGACATCCCCATGGAATTGCTCAAGAAACACCAAATTCAGGTGGTTCCGTTAACGGTTCACTTTGGTGAGGATTTTTATCTCGACAGGATAACAATGCAACCGGAGCAGTTTTTCAAGAAGCTCCAAACATCAGCAGTTTATCCATCCACAGCCCAACCGGCATTTCCTGAGTTTGTTAACAGGTACAATTACCTTGCATCACACTATAAATCAATCATTAGTGCCCATATCAGTGCCGGCATGAGTGGTACGTGGCAAAACAGTCTGAATGCTGCCCGTAAAATGGCAGAGGAAACCGGAAAACAAATTTCGGTAGTGGATACCAAACGGATAACCTCCGCGCTGGGTCTGGTGGTGTTGCGTGCCGCCGAAGCCATTGAGGCTGGCATGAATCACGATGAGATTGTAGAGAAAATCACCAAATGGTCTGAAGAGACCCGCATTCTGGTTACCTCCCGCACCATGAAATATATGGTAAAGAGTGGGCGTGTGAGCTATTCCAAAGGCCTGATGGGCAAATTGCTCGGCATCAAGCCAATTGTAGAAGTGAAGAACCACGGCAAAACGGAGGTTTTCGGAAAACCATTCTCAGAAAAAGCAAGTATGAAAATGGTTATGAAGGAAATGACGCGCTTTGTTGGCGATAAAAAGATATGGGGTTATGCCATTTCGCATGCCGATAACGAAGGCAATGCCAATTGGTATGCCGAACAAATGGAAGCTTTAACCGGGAAAAAACCTGTTTTCATTCAACAGGCATCCCCTGTTCTTGTTACCAACACCGGACCTGGCGTAGTTGCCCTTTCGGTCATGTTGGAATAAAAAAAGTCCTAAACAAAAATTTGAAAAGAAGCTGCTGTTGATAATTGCAGCTTCTTTTTTTTATCACGATGGTTTTGCAGCTGTTTAGCAGAATTTGATAAAATATTTTACCTTTGGTCGCTATCAACCAAAAAACAAGGGCATTGAATGCAATCCGTCTGAATATAATTTCCTTATTTGCAATTGTTTGCTTGCTTCCTTATGTGGCCCTCTTTGCAGCTGAAAACAGCACCATCGACTCACTTAACTTTCAGCTCGAAACAAGCAAATCTGATACGTCAAAAGTTAAAATCCTGATTGCGCTTTCAAAAAATTACAGCAATATCAATACGGCCACTTCAATGATTCATGCTAAAGATGCCCTTGAGCTAGCTGATAAAACTGGTCAAAACGAATTGATAAGGTTAAGCTTGAACAACCTTGGAAATGAATCCTTTACTGCCGGGCTATTTGAAGAAGCCATCAAGCATTATTACCGCTACCTTGAAATAAGCAAAAAACTGAATGATGACGCTGGTATTGCCACAGCCTTAATCAATATTGGTGCCATAAAATTGCAAAGCAGAAGTTTTGAAGAAGCACTTTCCAACTTTGAAAAAGCACTGGAAATGCGTAATTTAAATCAAAATAAGGAAATTATTTCCGATGAAAACCTGCCTTTAATCTATAACAATATCGGAATTGCTTATGAAAATTTGGGAGACTTAGATCAAGCTATTACTTACTATACAAAGGCACTTAACATCGCTACAGCACATAAAAATATGGAAGGTGTCACCAGCATGCTTTACAACAACCTGGGCAAAACCTACACCATTCGAGCAATGCCTGAGGAAGCCCTTGATGCATTGAACAAAGCATTGGCTATAAGGGAACT
>CAYTUA010000194.1:0-8711 GCA_964440855.1 uncultured Lentimicrobiaceae bacterium | reverse complement strand
ATTGTAATAGTTTGACCAGGTTTGCACCAAACACTTCAACCTGTTATTGTGTTCATCGTAAGCATATAGTTCGCGCGAAAAATCGTCCCATATTCCGGTTTGCTTGTTCCAGCCCTGAAATAAATAGTGGACCAGGTTTCCGTTTTCATCAAACTCGTATGTGTATAACCACTGATTGGTTAGCTCACCTGCATCTTCATCCAGCCTCAGATATACACTTTCGATGCGCCTGTTCAATTCATCGTATGCATGGTCATAACGCCACCAATCATACCATTCATCTGTTTCGAAGTTTTTGTTCTGACGAATCTCTGTCAATTGGTTTCCAATCTCATCATAAATGAAAATGTAATTTGCATAATCATACCATGCTGACTCCTCCGCATACCAATCCTGAATCAATTGCCCAACCCTGTTTCCATTCTCGTCATAGGTGTAGAGCTCCTGTCGGTGTGGCAACCAACTTTCCTGAAACCAGTTGCTTCTAATTGATTTAGCAATTTTTCCGTCTTCATTAATTTCATTCTCAATCAAATAGAAGTTCAGTGTATCGCCTGTTCCCATTCTAATACCTTGATAGAGTGTTCCCAGGTGGTTATCATTTTCGTCATACATATACATTGTATTGTGGGCATATGCCATGACGCTTCCTGTCAGGTTCCAAATGCGTTCCTTGTTAAGGAGCAGATTACCCGTAAATGAATACTCGAGGAACAAGCTTGTATCAAGCCATTGTTGCCCAACCCGGCTCCATGACTGTCTGTGGAAAATATGCCGTGATTGGGTTTCATGATAACTGTAAAGGATATTAAAGCGGTTAATCCAGCTATTGTCCTGTTCATCCCATAAGTGCGTAATTGTTTGGGTAGGATTGCCAAATTCGTTTCGGCCCAATACCTTTTCGCGGTTATCGAGGCCAAAAACATTGGCTACTGTCCTGTAGTGATAACTCGAATCAACTACCCAAATGAACTCACTTCTTTGTTCAAACGATTTATTCACAGTTTTTTGCTCGGGAATATTTGATTTGCCAAACAAAAAGGCTTCACTGGCACTTTGGCTATTCGTATCAAAATGATAATCTGTTTTTTGTGAGGTAAAGTTTTGACCAAAAAGCAATACAGAAACGAGCAACAATGGGATAAGGGCCTTGATTATTTTCATCGGGGATGCTGTTTGTTTTAATTGTGTGTAAATATAACAATAAAACATCAAAAGCCTTTCCAGTGACGTAAATTTTCAAGAAAACAGCAGCATGCGATGGACCGCCCTCAACAATAACGACCTCCTTCCAAATAGGCTTTCACATAATCATCAATACCCTCCTCAAGCGAAGTAAATGGCTTCCTATAACCCGTCTGCCTTAACTTACCCATTTCAGCCTCTGTAAAATACTGGTATTTATCGCGGATATCTTCCGGGGTATCAACAAAGGAAATTGAGGGGCTTTTTCCCATAGCCGAGAAAGTAGCTTTTGTGAGGTCGATAAAACTGCGGGCATGTCCCGTCCCCAGGTTGTAAATGCCATTGGCGGGTTTGTGCTGCATCAAAAAGAGAATCACATCGGCCACATCTTTTACATAAATAAAATCGCGTAGTTGTTTTCCATCCTCATAATCAGCACGATGAGACCGAAACAACTTCATGCTGCCCTTTTGTAAAATTTGATGATAGGCATGAAAAACCACCGAAGCCATGCGCCCCTTGTGGTATTCATTGGGGCCATACACATTGAAAAACTTCAAGCCGGCCCAAAATGGAGGCGCACTTTTTTGTTTCAACACCCATTTATCAAAATCATTTTTCGAAACGCCATAAGGATTGAGGGGCTGCAGCTTCTCAACCAGCTCATGCGCATCTTCATAACCAAACTCACCCCCACCGTAAGTAGCTGCTGAGGAAGCATATATCAGCGGTATTTGATGTGTTGCACAAATGTCCCACACCCGCTTGGAATAATTCAGGTTGAGTGCATCAAAAACAGCGGTATCAAATTCGGTGGTATCAGTACGCGCTCCCAGATGGATCACAAAATCAACCTTGCCGGCGTGCAGGCCAAGCCATTCCAAAAAGGAAGTGCGTTCAATACGCTCCAGCAATTTCTTGTTTGCATGATTCTTGATTTTATTGTCCTTACTAAAATCATCCACCAAAACCAGATCTGACATACCCTCAAGGTTCAACCTGCCTGCTGTTGCGCTACCTATAAAACCCGCTGCACCTGTTATTACAATCATATTGATTTAAATTATTGAAGCACAAAGTTACACATTTTGACCGGCGAGAGAATGCGCATAAAAAGGCTTTCCTTACCTTTGGCCTCTATCAAAAAGCGTATTTTCATTGTAAAAAATAGTCTATGAAAACAACCAATCGCCTCATTATCATTTTCATAAGTCTGCTGATCGCCATTGCAAGCAAGGAGACCAACGCCCAAATCAGTTATGGTGGCACACCTCCAGGCATCCTATACTCCCTTTCTGATACGGAAAACGAACTGATTGCACTAAGTCCGCCGGATATGGACGCGGTAATGGCAGAAGATATTGAAAACCAACGTAACACAGCCCCAAAACCAAGGCGCATGGGTGTTTCGGTTGTGGTTGATAAAGACATGCACGAAGCCGGTGTTTGGTCAGAACTGGCAGATGGCAGCAAGTTGTGGCGCCTGCGATTGCATGTTGAAGGGGCACTCGCCCTAAGCGTTTACTATGATGTGTTTTCGTTACCCGAAGGTGGCCGCTTGTTCTTGTATAACAAAGACCGTACACAGGTGCTGGGTGCTTTTACCCACCTAAACAACCATGAATCAGGCTTGTTTGCAAATGAATTCATACAGGGAGAGGAAGTCATTCTGGAATATATCGAAGATGCCAATGCCAAAGGCCAGGCGGTGATCCGTATCTCTGAACTGGCTTACGCTTATCGCGACATCAAATTTGAAACACGCGAAATTGATGGCATTGAATCATTGTGGTGTATGATCAATGTGGCCTGTGCGGAAGGTGATGGCTGGGAGGACCAGATTCGTTCGGCAGCCAGGATTTCGATCAAGATCGGATGGAGCTATTTCTGGTGTTCAGGTGCTTTGATCAACAATACCCTGAACAACCGCGAACCTTATTTCCTCACCGCTTCACACTGCGGTGGCAATGCCTCGCCCAGCGACCTGAACCAATGGATTTTTTACTTCAACTACCAGGCTGCGACCTGCAATGGCAGCAGCAGCAGCTCCAACACCATAACAGGCTGCCAGCTCAAGGCCCGCGACCCTTCACAAGCAGATAACGGATCAGATTTTTTCCTGGTGAAATTCAATAACAATGTGCCCGATAGTTACAATGTATATTACAGCGGTTGGAACAGGAGCATCTCCAACCAGGAAATGACCAATGGGGTAAGCATACATCACCCGGCAGGTGATATCAAAAAGATTTCTACATATAGTACCAGCCTTGTTTCGTCAACCGGCTGGAATGGCTTGCAATCGCATTGGATGGCTGTTTGGGCCGAAACCGAAAACGGCAAATCCATTGTTGAAGGCGGTTCATCCGGCTCGCCCATTTACGACCGCAACGGCCTGATTGTTGGTGACCTCACCGGTGGTTACGAATCCAATTCTTGCGAAACACCTTCACCCGCCTTTTATGGTAAAATATGGTATTCATGGGAAAGCAATGGCACCACACCCGAAACAAGGTTAAAAGACTGGCTCGACCCCATTGAAGCTGAGCCGATTATGCATCCGGGGGTAAATTGGGCTATTGTTCCCCCTACCGCTGACTTTCTTGCAGATGACCAAAATGTGCAACAAGGCCATAGCATTTCCTTTACAGATTTGAGTGGCCCTGATATACTGAGTTGGTTTTGGGAGTTTGAAGGGGGCACACCATCAACAGCCGAAGGCCAGGACCCCGGAACAATCCTTTATACCGAACCAGGCTCCTACGCTGTTAGCCTGACTGTTACCAATGCAGATGGCACAGATACCGAAACCAAGGAAGACTATATTATGGTGTTTGCAGCCCCGCCACCAATAGCTGATTTCACTGCCGATCACACTGAAATTGGAGCAGGTGGCACTGTTAGGTTTACCGATGCGTCATCGGGTGACCCATTTGAATGGGCTTGGGAATTTGAAGGGGGCTCACCGGCTACATCTAGCTTGCAAAACCCCACCATCCGCTACAACAATCCGGGGCTTTACACGGTGAGCCTCACGGCCACAGGCTATGGTGGCAGCGACACTAAAACAGTTGAAGAATATATCAATGTGCTTGAGGTTGTGCTTCCAGAAGCTGATTTTGAAGCCAGTCAAACCCTCATTTTTAATGGCGAATCCATTGACTTCACTGATATATCATTTGGAGAACCCATTGCCTGGTATTGGGAGTTCGAAGGTGGCATACCTCCGAGTTCAGAAGAACAACATCCTGTTGATATTACATACCCAAATCCGGGTGCCTACGATGTTTCCCTGACAGTTGCAAACCAATTTGGCCAACACACGGCCACCAAAACGGATTATATTATTGTGGACCTGGTGGGCCTGACTGAAAACAATTCGCATAAAATCAAGATTACCCCCAATCCATCCAGTGGAATTTTTTACATCAAAATAGATGGAAAGGTAAATGGCATGCTGGACATCAAGGTATTGGACCAAACAGGCCGTTTGATGCAGCAAACACAACATCAACCTAAGAATGACGACCTGCAACTGGACCTCACTTCTTTTACCAATGGCATCTACCTGCTTGTGGTTGAAATAGCTGACGAAAAATTCTACAAACGGATACAGATACTGAAATAAACAATTGTACTTCATTGATTGCTTGAATTATGCATAAAAAGCATCCATTTGGCGGCGCAACTAAATATTTCCTGCTTCTGCTATTTGCAGTACTGCCACTTTTTGCAGCCACTCAAATAGAACAAAAAGGAACTCCTATTGCAGTTGATCCTTCAACTTTCAGGGCTCAGCCCTTTTATATGGAAGTAGATTTCAACAGGGATTTTATTTCTAACTCAAAATCAACTCTGCCGCTTTTTGCCGGATACACAGTACCCGTGAATATAAATACATCCAATGCAGGCGAATGGTTCTTAACTGAAAATGAGGAATACCAAATCTGGATTCACAGCATCAAAGCCAGCCAGCTAGTGGGTATTGCCTTCTATTTTGATCATTTCGACCTGCCGGAGGGGGCCCGGTTTTATGTGTATTCACAAGAACAAAAACAGGTCATCGGCGCTTTTACAAACAACAGCAAAGGGGTATCCCCCAATTTTAGCACCCAGCCCGTTTTTGCAGAGGAGCTATTGCTTCAATTGGAGCTGCCAATCAGAAACGATGCATTTGGTTTTGATATAGGAGAAATCGGCCTTGTGATTCCAAATAACGACTTTAAATCAGGTTTTGGGGCTTCAGGGAGTTGCAATGTCAATGTAAATTGCAGCGAAGGGCAGGCCTGGCAACAACAAAAAAATGGTATCAGCCGATTGCTCGTAAAGCAAGGCAGCAGCCTTTTCTGGTGCTCTGGCTCCTTGGTGAACAACACCCGCAATGATGGCACTCCTTATCTGCTTACGGCCAAACATTGTGGTCCAACAGCCTCAGAAGCAGACTTTAATCAATGGATTTTCTATTTCAATTATGAAGCAGCTAACTGCGAAAACCCACTGATTGAACCCCAAACAAACACCCTTACAGGCGCCCAACTCAGAGCCAATTCGCCAGGAAGTCCCAGTAATTTTTCCGACTTTATGCTGCTAGAATTAAACCAGGAAATTCCATCACTTTACACCCCTTACTTCAATGGCTGGAGCCGCGAAAACACAGTTGGCACAAATGGCGTTGGTATGCATCACCCGTCTGGCGATATCAAAAAGATTTCAACATACAAGAGCATGCCCCTGTCCAGTGGTTTTGGTACCGGCATACTGGGGCCTGAGCAACTCTATTGGCAGGTTTTCTGGAGCGCTACCGACAACGGGCACGGCGTAACCGAAGGGGGCTCCTCGGGCAGCCCGCTATTTGATAATCAAGGGCGTATCGTTGGTGCTCTTACCGGAGGGGCAGCCTCTTGCGCTGACCCCAATGCGCCAGACTTTTACGGAAAATTCAGTTATAGCTGGGAATCCAACGGGGAATCAATTGACCAACAACTGAAACCCTGGCTCGACCCTGACAACACCGGCCTGATGCAGCTGAATGGCTTTGGCTCAGACACCAACCTGGTTTTTGCTGATTTTGAGGCAGATGCCCGGCTGCTACTGCTCAACGAATCGGTTAATTTTGAACAACTTTCTTCGGGAATCATCAATACGTATGATTGGTATTTCGAAGGCGGTGAGCCTTCACAGAGCAATGAAATGAACCCACCCCCTATTCGTTACCCTGCTTTTGGATCTTTCGACGTAAGACTGATCATCGCAGGCAACAACAGTGCCGACACTTTGTTGAAAAAGGATTTCATCCAAGTGAAACCAACGCTTTACCCCAATCCTTCGAAAGGCACATTTACCTTAAATTTTGGCCGGGAAATACCGGAAGACCTCCAAATTAGTGTGTTTGACCTTACAGGCAGGGAGGTGGATTTTTATGGGCAAAACCATGGCCACACTGTTAGCGTCAGTTTGAAATATGCCAACCATGGGGTTTTTCTTGTCAGGGTAAAAGACGCGCTCAATACACGGACCATGAAACTATTTCTTATACAATAGGTTATAAATCCTCTTTGCGGTTGGCGACATAAGTTTTCCATTTATCCACTACTTTTTGGAAATCGTCGGGCAGGGGCGATTCAAAATAGCATTCTTTTCCACTTTCCGGATGCACAAAACCAAGAGAAACCGCATGCAAAGCATGGCGGGGCATGATTTTGAAACAATTGTCGATAAACTGCTTGTACTTGGTAAAAGTTGTTCCCTTGAGAATGGCATTGCCACCATACCAGGGATCATTAAAAAGTGGATGGCCAATATGTTGAAAATGCACCCTGATCTGGTGGGTCCTTCCGGTTTCGAGCTGGCACTCCACATGGGTAATATAGCCAAACCGCTCCATTACCTTGTAATGCGTTGTGGCCTCTTTTCCCTGTTCGCCTTCGGGATATACGGCCATTACTTTTCTGTTTCGCACATTGCGGCCAATGTTTCCGGTAATGGTTCCCGCCTCATCCATAAAATCGCCCCAAACCAAAGCCTGGTATGTGCGCTTGATGGAATGCTCAAAAAACTGACGTGCAATGCGTTGCTGCGACAATTCATCTTTGGCTACCAATAGCAATCCGGTTGTGTCCTTGTCAATGCGATGCACAAGATAACCGAAGCCGTTTTCAATTTTTTGGCCGGTTTGCTGAAAATGATATGCCAGACCATTCAATAAAGTCCCTGCGTAGTTACCATGACCAGGATGAACCACCAGGTCATCCTGTTTATTGATGACAAGCAACTGATCATCTTCATAAACAATCTGTAAGGGAATATTTTCCGGAAAAATCTCAATTTCGCGGGGTGGATAGCTTAGGACGATAGCAACAGTATCACCGGGTTTGACCTTATAGTTTGATTTTACAATCTGGTCATTCACATAAATATTTCCGGCCTTTGCTGTTTGTTGTATTTTGTTACGCGACACATTTTCCATGCGGTTCATCAGGAATTTATCCACGCGCAACTGCGATTGTCCCATATCGGCCACAAATCGGTAATGCTCGTATAACTCACTGTTTTCGTCCTGAGCGTCTTCAATCGGTTCTTCCAAAGCTTCGTCTAACGCTTCAGTCATATTCTGGGGAATTAATAAGATTTAATAAATTTTGTGTGCAGTTGCAAGCCATCTTTTCCAGTAATACGCATCATATAAGCGCCCTGGGGCAGACCAGAAAGGTTAAGCTCATTGCGAAATCCTGTTCTCAAAACAGTTTGTCCCTTGAGGTCAAAAATAATGATCTCATCAGCTTGCCATATACCTGCATATTGGATGCGAATACCAACTTTTGTTGTAACAGGGTTCGGAAACAATTTTACAGATGGGTAATCCGCAGGTGATTTTTCATCAATTCCAATAAAGTAAGGACTTCCCATTACCGGCCTGATCATCAAGGAACCCTCAAAATCAGTTGATTTCCATTCGTCGGCCACATTAAAGAAAATATATTGGGCACTGTTGTTCACCGCATCATAACCAATATTCATACTCCCGCCTTCGTCTTGCTGAATGCCAACATAAAAAACACCATTCAACACCAAGGGTTCATCAAAATTATACTGGTGAAAACCATACAGTTGGTCATTCCATTCAGGTCTAAGCTGTCGTTGCCGGTATACTTCTTCACCTGGTTTGCCATTGTTATCTTTCCAAACAACGATATCAAAAAAGCGGTAATTGGCATTGTTCAGCGTACGGTTAAAATACAACTGAACCCCACTAAGTGTATCCATAGTCACCAACCTAAACTGAACCGCCAACAGGGCACGGGCCGGTTCAAGGCCGTAACCAAATTCAGGTGTGCCATCATCGTAGGCAAAATAATTGTAAAAACCTTGCCTGTAAATCATTGAATCCACCAGGATGTTGCTGCCACTGGAATCGCTCACATAATGCGTAATAAAATAAGAAGTGGTATCGCGGTCAAAATCAAGTGAAAAAAGTTCAACTACTGGCGGACAGGCATGCGCTGCCCCGCATCCTGAAACACAATTCT
>CAYTUA010000193.1:0-3625 GCA_964440855.1 uncultured Lentimicrobiaceae bacterium | reverse complement strand
ATGTTCCCTAACTGCAGTGATAGCGGTTGAAATCAAATTCTTGAATTGCTGCAAATTGTCCGAGATATGGCCATGCGGATGAAGTAACCCTGAATTTATTTCGTTGCCAACCTGCATAAAATGTGGTTGTATTTGCTTTACCACCCTGGCAGTATAGTTGTAAACGCTATCGCTGAGGGCCTGAAATTCCAGTCCGCCCCATTGTGCCGGGACTGCTTGATGGCCGGGGTCGGCCCATGTATCAGAATAATGCAAGGTGAGCCAGATATTAAATCCTTTGGATTTCAGCGTCTGTGAAAACGCTTTTACTTCAGCAAAACTTGCATGGCTGTTTGCCGGGTTCACCCATAGTTTCAGCCTGATGGTGTTCACCCCGTTTTCTTTTAGTATTTCCAGAAAATCCTTTTGCATGCCATCTAAATCATAGAATACAGGGTTTGTTACAGAAATCTCAGGATAGGCCGAAATATCAGCCCCGGCAATCACTTCCACTTTCTCAACTTCAGCTTCTTTCTCGATCGGCCTGTCCTTTTTGCATGCAAACAGCATAAGCAGTGCAGTATAAACCAATAGGCTATTTACCAGCAAGCTTGTAAACCATTGGGTGGTATTTGATTTCATTTCTTAATCTATTCGATAATGGTGGCCAGCAACTTGCGGTTTCCCCCATGGTTTCTGAACTCGCACAAATAAATCCCCTGCCAGGTGCCCAGGGCCAGTTTGCCATGCTGAATGGGGATGCTTACCGAGCTGCCATAAAAGGAGGCCTTGATATGGGCCGGCATATCATCATCACCTTCGAAAATGTGTGTGTAAACGGGATCGCATTCCGGTATCAGTTTGTCCGTAAATTTTGCCAGGTCGTGCCTTACGGATGGGTCGGCATTCTCATTGATAGTGAGCCCAGCCGAAGTGTGCTGAACAAACAGGTGCAGAAGTCCTGTTTTCGGCAGGCTGCCCAGTTGTGTTTCTATTTCCTTTGTGATCAGATGAAAGCCTCGCTGATAAGGTGGAAGCTGAATCTGGATTTGGATGGCCATAGTTATTCAATTTCTGGTTTTCAATAAAAATGGGTATTGTGCCTGACCACAATACCCATTTGTTCATTACTTAGGCGATTTGATACAGGTAATTACTCCTCAGCAATTTCGCTTTTTGATTTTTTGCCCGACATCCCGACCATATCTTCCAGCATATGGGTGGTAAGTGATTTTGGGCGTTCGAGCGGGTAGAGCAGGGCCCTGTCCCAAATCAGGTTGGCCCCAACACCAATAGCGCGTCCGATTCCAAACAATACTGTATAGAAATCATATTCGGTTACACCATAATGCCATTGGATTACACCACTTTGTGCATCCACATTGGGCCAGGGGTTTTTCGCCTTTCCTTGTTCTTTCAAGATTGGCGGAACCACTTTGTACAGCATGTCAACATACTTAAAGATGGGATCGTTTGAAAGATGTTTCAGGCTGAACTCCCGCTGAACGGTATAGCGGGGGTCGGTTTTCCGCAATACGGCATGTCCGAAACCGGGAATAACCTGTCCGCTGTGCAGTGTGTCCCAAACAAATTGTTTCATTTCGTCTTCTGTGGGGACTTCACCGCCCATTTTATCCATCAGGTCCTGCAACCAGCGCAGCACTTCCTGGTTTGCCAGTCCGTGCAAGGGGCCGGCCAAACCATTGATCATGGCCGAAGTGGAAAGGTAAACATCAGAAAGCGAACTGCCAACTAAATGCGCTGTGTGGGCGCTGACGTTACCACTTTCGTGATCGGCATGAATGATGAAATGCATACGTGCAACATCATCATAAGGAGTCTTTTTGCCCATCATATGGGCGAAATTGGCACCCAGGTCCAGATCGGGGTTGCCCACAATACGCTTGTTGTCGCGGTAAAGTTTTGTGTAGATATAGGACGCAATCTCGGGCAGTTTGGCCAGCATATTCAGGGTGTCTTCATACATGGGTTCCCACAGATCGAGCTTGTTGATGCCTGCTTTGTATTTTTTTGCAAAAAACGATTCGCGGGCCATGGCCAAAATGGCCGATGAAAACATGGCCATCGGATGGCTGCAGCAGGGCCAGGCATCAATCACTTCATACACATAACGAGGTAAAATGCGCCTTTTCGAAAATTCATCCACCAGGTCGAGTGTTTGCTTTTCATTGGGCATATCGCCTGTGAGCAGCAGGAATAGCAAGCCTTCAACATAAGGCATTTCTGCATTCTTAGGCTTTGGTAAAAGTTTAAACACTTCGGGGAGGGTATAGCCCCGGTAGCGAATTCCTTCTTTGGGATCGAGATAGGAAATGTCTGTTACCAGGCATTTTATTCCGCGCATTCCGCCAATGATTTGGCTTACAGTTACTTTGTCAATAACTTTATGGCCGTGCTCTTCAAGTAATTTAGCAGTGCGTGGCCTCCATTCTTCTATTTTTCCTCTTAAAATTTGTTTTAAGTCTGACATATTCTATTGTTTTACTTTGGTTAATTTAATTTTTCTTTTAAACCCTCATCAATAGCAGCAAGAAAATCCTCGGTATTGAGATAATGTTCTGGTTGAAGATTTCTTCCGTGAATCAATAAAGCCAAATCCTTGGTCATCTTTCCTGATTCGACAGTATGTATGCAAACATCTTCCAGTGTTTGAGCAAAATCAACAAGCGCCTTGTTACTGTCTAGTTTGCCACGGTGTGCCAGGCCGCGCGTCCATGCAAAAATGCTGGCGATCGGATTGGTCGAAGTCGGATTTCCTTTCTGGTGTTCGCGAAAGTGGCGGGTAACTGTTCCATGAGCAGCTTCTGCTTCAACGGTTTTACCATCAGGAGTTACAAGCACAGAGGTCATCAAACCAAGCGATCCAAAGCCCTGGGCCAGGGTATCGGACTGCACATCGCCATCATAGTTTTTGCAGGCCCAAACAAACTTCCCTTCCCACTTCAAGGCTGCGGCAACCATATCGTCGATAAGGCGGTGCTCGTAAGTGATTCCTTTTGCAACAAATTTATCCTTGTAATCGCTTTGGTAGATTTCTTCAAAAATATCCTTGAAACGGCCATCGTAGCGTTTCAAAATGGTATTTTTTGTGCTGAGGTAAAGTGGCCAGCCTTTTTGCAAGGCCATATTGAAGCAGGAATGGGCAAATCCGCGGATGGATTCATCTGTATTGAACATGGCCAGTGCCACACCATCATCCCGGAAATTATACACCTCAAAATGTTGCACTTCGCCACCCTCCTCAGGGGTGAATGTAATGGTGAGCTTTCCTTTTCCTTTGGTAAGGAAATCGGTGGCCCGGTATTGGTCGCCAAAAGCATGGCGGCCTATAACAATGGGGTATTTCCACCCTGGCACCAGCCTTGGAATATTGTTTATGATAATTGGCTCGCGAAAAACGGTGCCGCCAAGAATATTACGGATTGTGCCATTGGGCGATTTGTACATCTGCATCAACCCAAACTCCTCCACACGGTTTTCGTCGGGTGTGATGGTGGCACATTTGATGCCTACATTGTACTTTTGTATGGCATGGGCTGCATCCACTGTAACCTGATCAATCGTCAGGTCTCTGTTTTCCATGCCAAGGTCAAAATATTTAATCTCCAGATCGAGATAAGGGAAT
>CAYTUA010000192.1:0-3481 GCA_964440855.1 uncultured Lentimicrobiaceae bacterium | reverse complement strand
TTTCCCTGTGGCAGAGCAGGATAATATTTCGAAAGGAATTGCTTGCTTCTTTTGCAAATTGCTCTGACCCCCCACTCGCAATAAACAATACCGGGGAAGCTTGCTGTTGCAAGTTGTATGGCTCATGTTGGAAAAACGTATTTAAAATTTCAATTGATCGCTCTCTTAAAGCAATATTTTCGCCATATGCCAGGTAAGTAATATTTTGCGCCATATCTTAGGTTGATGCATTATTTCAGTCCGATATAATCAAATCGTATGCTTTTTATAAAAAGCTGTATTCAGATGGCAAAATTAAGCTTATTGTATTTGAATTTCCGAATAATATTATATCCAATACAGGAAGTTGGTTACCACCTCACCACATAAGTGTGAAATTAATAACAGAACTGTCTCAAAAACATTTACATACATTTTTTCGGTAGTGCACTACCAAATTAACAGAATTCTTTTAGTTTTGTACAAAAAAACAGCTTCAAGCATGATCCGAAAAAACCTCAGAGCCGGATTTTTAACCTTAGTATGCTTTATTTTCACGGTAGTTTTACAAGCCGGGAATGCAGATAGTCTCCGAATGCAGGCTGCCCATTTCGGTGGCAATGAGCAGAAGTTGCTCGACATTTATTCCGCACTTGCAGATGAATACAAAGACAAATCCCTGGATTCGCTCAAGCACTATACAGACAAAATTGGTTCTTTGACATTGAATTCCAACCGCAAACAATATTATTGGCATACCCTCAATTACAGTTACAATCGGGCAACTGGTCATATCTCCGAGGCGCACATGCATGTGAATGAAGCGCTCCGCTTTGCAGAAATTATCAAAGACAGCAGCTTGTTGACGGATGCATACAACAATATGGGTTTATTGTTTTTAGTAAATAATCAGCTTGATAGTGCTGAAATCTTTCTGAATAAATCCTTGTCGGAAGCCAGAATATTAAAGGATTTGAAACGTGAGTCGCGGGCAAGCACCAATCTGGCCAATGTGCTGATCAAGCAGGGTGAAAAAGACCAAGCCATGGAGCTTGTGAATTTCAGCACGCAAGCGGATAGTATGTTAAATGATTTAAAGGGTCAGGGCAATAGCTACAAGACACTGGGCAACATACATTTATATTCAGGCAATTATATACAGGCCATAGCAGCTTACCAAAAGGCAGTCAAGGCTTTCGAAACAAAACAGGAAACACTCCACATAAGCAGCACTTTAAACAATATGGCGGTGGTTTATGTAGATTTAGGCCAGTTTGAAAAAGCCAGTGAAATTCACAAACAAAACCTGCAATTGCTTGATGAGACAGGTAATGATTACGGCAAACTGAGCTCCATGATTAACCTATCCGGCATTTACCAGCGTATGGGGCGCTATGATGAAAACCAAATAATCCTGGAAGAGGCCTTGGCCATTGCAAACCGCTACAACGAAAAAGAACACGAGGCTCAAATACTAAACAACCTGGGCAACAATGCATACTACACAGGCAATTATGCTAAATCGCATAAATACTTCCTGCAAGCTTATGATATAAACCGCCTTATCAATAACAAACATGAACAGGTTTTATGCCAGTCAAATATGGGCTGGGCTCTACTCATGCTTGGAAGAAAAAATGAAGCTTTGCAGGCCTTTGACGAAGCACTACAATTATCGACATCCATAAAGGCACGCGACAAACGCCTGATGGCGCTCGATGGACTTGCTACTGCCCATGAGCATTTTGGCAACTACAAACAAGCCCTCAGATTCAGAAACCAGGTAATGGCACTAAACGACAGCCTTGTAGGAGAAAGAACACGAAGCCGGATCGCCGAGCTGGAAGCGCTTTACGAAACTGAGAAGAAAGAGCGGGAAATTGAGGCCCTAAAGCAATCAGAAATCATCAAACAGCTCGAAATCAATGAGAACAAACTGCGCATAAGCCGCTTACACGCCCAACGAACCGGGCTTGGCATAGCTGCCCTTTTTATACTGATGATTGCCTTGTTTTGGAACAAATCATTGAAAAATAAAAAAGAAAGAGAGAAAAACCTGGCTGTAATTGCCGAAAGGGAAGCTGGTCTCGAAGCTGTTTTTGAAGCTACCGAAGCAGAGCGTAAACGCATTGCCAAGGATTTGCACGACAGTGTTGGACAGCAATTGGGCGGGCTTAAACTTGCTTGGCAAAATATACAATTTCAACTGGCTACTAAAGTGCCTGAGCAAGAGCAAAACCTAAAAAAACTATCAAACATTCTTGACGATGCGGCTGCCGAGGTGCGCAGTATTTCGCATCAGATGATGCCGAAGATTCTGCAGGAGGAGGGCATCATCCCTGCCATTTCGGATATGCTCGAAAAAGTCTTTCGTCATTCAAACATATCCTACAAATTCGAACATTTTGGAATTGATTCCCGATTGGATGAAAAAATTGAAATTGGCCTTTACCGCATTTGTCAGGAACTTGTATCCAATATTATCAAGCATGCTGCTGCAAATCAAGTGAGTGTGCAATTGTTTAAAAATGCAAAAATGCTGGTGCTCCTCGTCGAAGACAATGGCAAAGGCTTTGTTTACGATAAGAAAAAGCAAAGCGGCATCGGATTAATGAATATCAACAGCAGGGTGGAAACCATACACGGCGATTTCAACCTGGAGCCGAGTCCACTAAGCGGAACACTTGCAACAATCAGAATACCAACACAATAAAAATGATTAAAATCATTATTGCCGACGATCACCAATTGGTAGCAGAAGGCTTAAAATCGATTATCGAACAAAGTGACCAATGCAAGGTCATTGCCCTGGTTAAAAACGGCGCTGAGCTCCTTAAACAGCTCGAAATTGTGTTGCCCGATGTGGTTTTGATGGACATCGACATGCCCGTTATGAACGGCATAGAAGCCATGCAAAACATCCAAAAGCGATTTCCTGAATTGAAAGTTATTGTCTTAAGCATGCACGAGGAAAAAGGCCTCGTCAAAAAGTTTTCGGATATGGGGGCCAAAGGATTCGTCATTAAAAACACCGACCAGGACGAGTTGCAGTTGGCCATCAAAAGAGTGATGGGGGGCGGGCAATACTTTTCGGCAAGCCTTACGATGAATTTGATATCCCAAAATATGGGAAGTATAGGCAATTCAACCGTTTTTGACAATAAAAAAGCCTTGCTCACCGATCGTGAAATTGAAATTCTCAAATTGATCGCCGAAGGGCTGTCAAACAAAGAAATCGGTGACAAACTCTTTATCAGCCACCGCACCGTGGACACCCACCGCACCAACCTGATGAAAAAACTGGAAGTATCCAATATCGCAGGCCTTATCCGCTATGCCATCAAAAATGGATTTACACAATAACAAATTCCAAACGAAAAAACGCAAGACGAAAAAAATTACCGCTTAACCACCCCTTTAAACCTTCCTTTTTCCCCTTTCTTAAAAAAAAAAAAAAAAAAAAAAAACCCCACACCCCACCCACAACAAAAACACAAACACA
>CAYTUA010000191.1:0-8852 GCA_964440855.1 uncultured Lentimicrobiaceae bacterium | reverse complement strand
TTTTTAAAGACCTACGAACTAACAGGTTATATTCAGACCTAACAGGTTTTAAAAACCTGTTAGGTCAATAAAAAACTGTCAGGTCCTAATTCAACGGTATCAAATCATCGTCAAAACGCAGGTTATCAATAATAAAACTTTGACGGTCGGGTGTATTTTTCCCCATATAAAACGACAACATATCGGCGACAGACAAATCACGTTTTAAAATCACTGGATCAAGGCGCATACCGGGGCCTATAAAATGCCTGAATTCGTCAGGCGAAATTTCGCCAAGCCCCTTAAAACGAGTGATTTCAGGATTAACACCCAGTTTTTTTATAGCTGCAACACGCTCATCCTCGGAATAGCAGTATATGGTTTCCTTTTTATTGCGTACCCTGAATAGCGGGGTTTGCAGTATATAGACATGCCCTGTTCGAACCAGATCGGGATAAAATTGAAGAAAAAATGTAAGCAGCAACAGGCGTATGTGCATGCCATCCACATCGGCATCGGTAGCGATTACGATATTGTTGTATCGCAGGTTTTCGAGGGATTCGTCTATATTGAGTGCAGCCTGTAACAGGTTGAATTCTTCGTTTTCGTAAACAATTTTTTTCGAAAGCCCATAGCTGTTTAATGGTTTACCTTTCAAGCTAAAAACAGCCTGTGTTTGCACATCACGGCTTTTTGTAATACTGCCCGAAGCGGAATCACCTTCGGTGATAAAGAGTGTTGTCTCCAGCCGGTTTTCGTGGTTTGTACTGAAATGGATGCGGCAATCACGCAGTTTTTTGTTGTGCAAACTGGCTTTCTTCACACTTTCACGCGCCAGTTTTTTGATATTGGCCATGTCCTTGCGTTCCTTTTCGCTCTGCATGATTTTCCGCATCAAGGCTTCTGCGGTTTCATGGTTCATGTGGAGGTAGTTGTCGAGGTTACGCTTGACAATTTCACCAATATAATTGCGGATTGTTTGTCCGCCTTGCTCAATATGTGTGGACCCTAATTTGGTTTTTGTCTGTGATTCAAAAACAGGCTCCTGCACTTTGATGCTGATAGCCGCCACGAGCGAATTGCGGATGTCGGCTGTATCGTAATCCTTGTTGTAAAATTCGCGAATGGTTTTTACGATTGCTTCGCGGAAAGCGGACTGATGCGTGCCACCCTGTGTGGTGTGTTGCCCGTTCACAAAGGAATAATACTCTTCGTTGTAGGTGTTGTTGCTGTGGGTAAAAGCGCATTCAAAATCAGATTCGCGGATATGAATAATGGGATACAGCCTGGTTTCGGGTCCGGCCATATTGCGCTCAAGCAGGTCGAGCAAGCCATTTTTAGCCTGAAACTTTTGTCCGTTGAAAACAATGGTCAGGCCATTGTTGAGAAACACATAGTTCCACAACATTTCTTCAACATATTCAAAGAGGTAGCGGTAATTACCAAAAATATCCTCATCGGGCTCAAAGGAAATGATGCTTCCCGGGCGTTCGTCGTTGGGTGAGATTGGCGCATCAAGCAGAAGCTCGCCTTTGGCATATTCAACAACTTTGGTTTGGCCCTCACGAATGGATTGTGCCCTGAACCAACTCGACATGGCATTCACTGCTTTGGAGCCTACTCCGTTGAGTCCCACGGCTTTTTTAAAAACTTTGGAGTCGTATTTCGCACCTGTATTGATCTTGCTTACGCAATCGATCACTTTACCCAATGGCATGCCACGACCATAGTCGCGCACACTCACCCGGCTTTCGTTGATGGTGATTTCGATGGTTTTGCCATAGCCCATCACATATTCGTCGATTGAGTTATCGATTATTTCCTTTAACAACACATAAATTCCATCATCGTGCGAGGTGCCATCGCCGAGTTTTCCAATATACATCCCCGGGCGTAGCCTGATATGCTCTTTCCAGTCAAGCGACCGTATGCTGTCTTCGGTATAGTTTTCTGACATTTTTCTGAAAAAATTTCGACAAAAATAGTGATTTTGGGCACTTGCTTCAGGTGTTTTGGGCACAAGTTATGAGGTAGGGCTGGTTGATTACCCATTCATGGCAGAATTTGTTGGCCATTGACGCAAAAAGCCTTAAATCAATTTACACATGAGTTAGTGCTATCAATTTCACCTTTGCATTTATAAGATCAACTCAAAAACCCTCATAATAAATAGGTGCCCCCGGCCCCAGCGGCAAATTCAGCAATGCCCAGCCAACCAGCAATAGCGACCAAAAAATAAACAACAGCAGTGAATAAGGCAACATGGTGGAAATGAGTGTTCCGATCCCTGCTTTTTTATCGTACTTCTCAAAATACACGATAATCAGCGCAAAAAAACTCATCATGGGCGAAATAATATTGGTTACGCTGTCGCCAATGCGAAACACAGCCTGCGACAATTCGGGGGAGTAGCCCAGCAACATAAACATGGGTATGAAAACAGGCCCCAAAATTGCCCATTTGGCCGAGGCACTTCCCATAAACATATTGATAAAACCCGATAAAATTATAAACATGATGAGCAGTGGAACCATGCCAATATTCATCCTTTGCAACATATCTGCCCCTTCGATGGCAATGACGAGTCCCAGATGGCTCCATTTAAAATAGGCCACAAATTGTGCTGCGAAAAACACCAATACCATAAAGGCAGCCAGGGTTTTAAAGCTGTCAACCATCCCCTTCACCACATCCGAATCACTTTTGAATTTGCCGGTAATAGCTCCGTAAAGCACACCCAAGCTGCCGGCAGCAAAGAACAGCAAGGCAATAAAACCTTTAAGCAAAGGGGAGCGCAACAAGGAATTATCCGGTCCGCGGAAAAACCCATTTTCGGGCAAAGTGGTGAGCAGTATCAGGGCAACCCAGACTAGGATGCCAAACAAAACCCATTTCAAAGCCAATCGCTCTCTGTCAGTCAGCGGATTGATGGGCTCCGGCGGAACATCACCGGTGTATTTCCCCAATTTGGGTTCGATAATGCGGTTGGAAATCCAGGTGGCCAGAAATGCAATCAGAAAGGTTGACGCTGCCATAAAATAGTAGTTGGCAGTGGGCAACACATAATATGTTTCGTCGAGGATACGCGCCGATTCGGTGGACAAGCCCGCCAGCAAGGGGTCGATGGTGCCAATGAAAAAGTTGGCACTGAAGCCGCCTGAAACGCCTGCGAATGCTGCTGCCATACCCGCAATGGGATGCCGGCCTACCGCATGAAAAATAATGCCGGCCAAAGGAATAATCAGCACATAACCCAAGTCGGAAGCTGTATTGGACAAAATACCGGCCAAAACAATAACGAAGGTGAGCATTTTAGACGGTGCCTTGATTACAAAAAGCCTGATGGCTGCACCGATGAGCCCGCTGCTTTCGGCTATGCCAATGCCTAACAAGGCTACCATCACAATACCAAGTGGGGCGAAACCTGTGTAATTGTCCACCATTTCAAGAAAAATGCGGTGTACACCTTCCTTTGAAAGCAGATTAACGATATTAACCGTTTCCTGTGTGGCGGGATGAATGGCCTGCCAATTGAAATGAAAACCAATCCATGAAAAAACCAATACCCCCAAAGCCAATAAGCCAAAAAGGCTGGCCGGATGCGGCAGCGCATTGCCACCTACTTCAACTACATACAGAAATCTGGCAAAAAGATTCTTCTTGGGTTGTCCTGTCTTTTTGGGCATAATGCAAAGGTTTGAAGGATTTAGCGGGCAAAGTTAGGGAAATGGAATTAACTTTTTAAACTACATGATTTTCCTGGCATGAAATAAGCCGTAAGAATAAATTTTCATACCTACCTACAAGCATGTTTTTTAACTGATTTGCTTATTCTCTGTGAATTAGCAGCTGGGCGAGAATATTTGTGAACTAAGCAGACTAAGCTGCTTTTTCAATTTCAACACTTCCAGACGAAAGCAGTTATATCGCATTCAAAAAGTCATACAAATCATCCTCTGGTTTCAAATCCAGTTTCTTACGCAGGCGCGAGCGGCTGATGTAGGCACTGGATGGCTGAATATTCAGGATTTCAGCAATTTCTTTCGAGTTGAGACCAACTTTAAGATAGGCACACCAACGCAAATCATTGCCAGACAAATTCGGATGGAGGTCCTTCAGCTTTTTAAAGAACTCCTGATGCAACTCATCCATTTGGATTTCAAAGGTTTTGTCATCCGTATTGATATATGTATCCAAAATCCTTCTGATTTCTGAGAGCCGCACTTTGGATGTATAGGGATCACTTTGAATGACTTCAAATTTTTCCTTGAGCGTGAGCAGCAGCCTGTTTTTGTCTTCGTTCTCCTTTGCTTTACTGGCCAATTCCACGGTTTTGGATTTAAGCTGATTTTTCAATTGCTCGTATTCAACCATTAATTTTTCCTGCTCCAGGCTTGTAATTCTTTCTTTGTGCTTTTCTTCCTGCGCTTTCAAAGCATTTTGTTCGTTCATCAGGCATAGCTGTTGCTGCTTTTTCAAGGTGCTGAGATACTTATAACGAAGTGCCAGTATGAGCATTCCTAAAATAAAAAAATACACCCCAAACGCAGGCCAGGTGAGATACCAGGGCGCTAATATCTTGAATGTCAATTGTGATTCAATCAATTGATCCGCAATGCTTGCCCGCACACTGAAATTGTATGTGCCATGTTTCAAGCCAATCAAGCTGACTGTATTCTCCGCCGACCAGGCACTCCATTCTTTCGATTTATCGAGTTTATACTGATATTCAGTTCCATTGCTGTTAGGAACAACATAGGTGATGCGCAAGCTGTTCAGTCCGGGTGGTAGTTCATCGCCTGACACAACCCGCTTTTCCTCCTCATTATTAAATGCATTTATACTTCTGAAAACCAATACCGGGCTTGATTCTTCACCTCCTTCGGTATCATTCAGGTATTGCAGGGCAAAACCATTGTAAACCGGATAGAAGGCATAATCAGCCTGAAGCCTTACCGGATGATAAACGCCAGGCAAGACATTTTCAGCCAGTTGAGGTCGTTCTCTATTGACAACTTCTTCGAATTGGCTGGTCTGGCTGTTAAAGTTGTATTGCAATTTGTTGGTCAGCAATTGAATACTGCTTTCTGAATTTTGCAGGGAGGACGCCCCGCCATCAAAAAGACTATCAGGAAAGATTTGTCGGTTTAATGGGTTCAGGTTTTCGTCCAAGGCAGTCCTGATCAGCCCAAAATTTGGGATATTCACCCAAAGTGTGTTATCGTTCTCGAAAACCAACTGATTGCACGATCCCAGGATGAGGTCCATATTTTTTTGAAACACCCAATCCTTATTCGATTTTTTGAAAATAGCAATGCCATTGTAGGTTCCGGTTAATAAAAAGTCTTTGTACCTGACTGCAGTCCAAACCCCTACTGGTCCACCAACAGGTCTCAGTCGGTTATCTTTCAACATAAAATGACCTTTATCATGACCAATTAGAAGTTCGTCATCCATTTTGAGCAATGTCCAAACCTGTCCCTCTGTGCCTGGCACAAGCTGAAAGCTATTGAAGTTCTTATTGTTATCCAGATCGTCCCATCGGCAGGTGTACAAGCCTTGGTTGGTTCCCAAATAGAATTGACCGTTTATGACAGCAGCCGTGTGTCCTGTACCAAAATCGCCACGGTAGTCATAAAAATATGTGATGTTGTGATTGAGCAACAGGGAAGATATGCCATAATCCAGGCCCAGCCAGATAATACCCGAATTGTCATAATGCACGCTCAGGATGGTATTGCTGAACAAGCCCTTGTATTTGTTGATATGATGAATCACATTTCCATCCATATCAGCGATGTATAAGCCCTGCAAGACCGTGCCAAAAGCCAGATACCCTTCATTAATCTGTTCAAAACTAAATACATTTCCTTGCTTCAGTTTAGCGGATAAATCATTTTTAACTGGCACCACCTGCTTATTGGAATAGATAAAAAGCCCTGCATTTCGGGTGACAATATGCAATTTGTTGTTCGAAAAATACAATCCGGCTATTTCGGTTTGCATGCCTTCCGGAAAGGTAAATAAAGGATTAAGGCTCATATTATCAAAAACATACATTCCTTTGCTTTTATCAGCCAGGTACAAAGTGTTGTTAACAAAAAAGCTTGCTGTGAAATTATTGGCAGTTGTTATGCGGGTAAGTTGCTTATTTTTATAAACATAAATATATCGTGACGAGACAAAAACAATGCTTTCATTCACATAATGAATGTCCCAGAATTCTTCATTGATTTGTTGCGGGTCTTCTTTAAACGGATATAGGGAAGTATATTCAAAATCCTGGTATTTATTTCGTTTCCACAATCCAAAATCCAGGTCAGACCCTGTGTAGATCATTGAATCGTTCATTACCAGCAAGGACCTGCTGAACCCGGTACTGCCCTTAAAGGCCCTCCACGATTTCCCATCAAACTCCAGCAGTCCTTTGTCTGCTGCCATATAAACGATGCCGTTGGGCGCAGAGGCGATGTCCCACACCTTGCCTTGCTGGTGGTATTCCAAAGGTGTGTAATTGGTGAGCAGTGGCATGCCTTTTTGCGGGATATTCTGGCCAAAGGCAATCAGCGATCCCAGTATGAAAAGAAAGAAATAGGTTGTTTTTAACTTCACTGCGCGGGTTATAAAGTGTTACATAGAAAGGCTTTCGTCAGGAATTTCGATAAACAAGTAGCAGTCAGTCAAGCATTTTTTGGTTTGATTTTACTTAGGCTTGTCAAGAATCCTCAAGTAAAAGTACGAAATAAAAATATAAAAGAGCCGTCAGTTTCCCGACGACTCTTTTATTTACAAAACCCAATTACTTAATAACAAGTTTTTGCATGTGTATGGTTTCATTGTTATCAATCATTCTGATCAGGTAAATGCCTTTCGACAATTCAGCTGTTTGCAGAAATGAGTTGTTCACACTGAGTACCGTTCTTCCGTTCAAATCGAGCACATCAAATTGCTGAACCTGAGTATCCAGGCGAACCACCTCTCCTTGTGCAACAGGATTGGGATACAGCTTCATGGTGTTTTGTTGTGCCAGTTCGCTGGTGCTTGTAGGATCCCCTTTGTAAAAATAGAGGTTGTCGAGGTAAATGGTTTGTGAGCCATCACCACCATCAAACTTGAATTGAATCAGGTCGGTCATATCAACACCGGTGAATGTTCCCACCGGAATATCATAGCTCACCCATTCACCTGGCGTAATGGGCAGCGCATAGGCTGTTTCAACAGGACCTGTACTGATGCAGAATACATTTACTGAAGTTGCATCAGCAGTCCACATATCGAGGTGCAGGAATTCCATGATCTCTACATCCAATGCTTCGGCAAACTGCGTACCCTGATAGTTAAAATTGGCATATCTCAAAGTGGCGTTGCCATTGATTTCAATGGTGGATACAATTGTTGACTGACCCCAGCTGGGATTAAAATCAGTACCGGCAACATTGTCATAGGCATGGCTGAAAATTGAAACCACATCTTCAGGAAAACGTCCTGGAGGTGTTGGAGCGGCAGTGGTTGGATCACCAGGCGTTCCGCCTTGTTCATTGAAAGTAATGTTGTCGAAATAGACAACATTGTCCTGTGTTCTTCCATCCAAATCAAAATCAGGGAAAATCACAATTTGATCCAACACACCTTCTTCCGGTGGTGGGTTTGTAAAGGCAGCAAAATTGATGGTGATCTCTTCCCATTGATTGGTAACTGTATTGGCTACTTTGATTTCACCTTGCGACCAGCCTGTTGAAGATACCAGTTTGATACCTACATCGCTGATAACAGATTTCCAAACCATGATCTTAATCAATGAGTTGGTAGCATCCAAAACAAATTCACCGAGGTCTTCACCATGTTGTGATTCGCAGCCTGCCCATGGCATACCAGTTTGCAAGGCAGTAAATTTGGCCACAGTTGAGCTGGTGTTGGCGCCACTTGGGTCGGGATTGGCAATAATTTCTACAGGTGGATTGGTGTCGTTTTCAAAAACGGTCCAGGTCCAGTCGGCTCCCTGCCCATCGGGTTCAAAGTCGATTGGGGCATTTTGAGCAAATGCTACTGATGCTGCAAGCGCCAGTAGAAAAGTTGTAAACATTTTCATAATACGTAAATTTTTAAAGTTAATAATTCAGATAGTTGATGACTAATTTGTTGACTGACGCATCTAATCCTTTGGTTAGATTTATTTTATGATTCATTAAATAAATGTTTTATGGCTATTTTTGGTTTACGGTCAAGCCTAAACAAGCCCCAATGTTTTTCGGGTTCCAGGGGTTCGGGCGATCCTTTCCAGGATTCATCAAAGGCCTCAAAAAAGAAGGCCAATATGTTTTCCTTTGCCACCCAATCCATTAGCAAGTCGAAGTATTGCTTCTGATACGACTCATTTACATTTTCGGGATTTATCCCCCTGCCATTTGAATTGGTAGCCCAACCGGCTTCAGTTATCACCACAGGTTTGTCGGGAAATTTTCTGGCCACGGCCAAGTAGTTTTCCTTGGTATAGTCGAGCGATTCGCTTATATGTTTATATTCCCATACCGGATAAGTGTGGATGGAGATAAAATCAACTTCGGCAGCCAACTGATCAAGCTTTACGAGCCAGGGGACATAATTCTCGCAGAAAGTTACCGGCTGATTTATTTCCGCCTTCGCCTGACGCACATAATCAAGCACCTTGCTTTCGGGCACATAGTGATCGGTCCATTCCACACAGGCTTCGTTACCTACTGACACCGAAAATATTTCTATGGGGTGATCCTTCGCCATTTTAATCAGCTTGTCAATTCGCTGTTGGTTGTGGGTTCGGTTGGTTTCCAATTGTTTCTCCGAAAACACACCACCGTTCCAGGGACAGTTGAAATTGTTCATCTCAGCACCAATAT
>CAYTUA010000190.1:0-2798 GCA_964440855.1 uncultured Lentimicrobiaceae bacterium | reverse complement strand
CCCAATAGCTACCTGCTTCAGGATGTTTACCATATAATCAGGCAAAGGCTCCTCTTTTTGCTCAAGATAATTGATCAATTCATCCTTCTTTAGCTCATCAGGGTTGGCAGCGAGGATATCGAACAAGGCGGCATCATTGAACACATCGGTGCGGTCAGAGGCTTCTTTAAGCACCTCCATCGAAAGGTGGGGCGATTTGCCAAGCAATTGCGCCCGCAAAGCCCACATATCATCAGGGTGTGCGGTTTGTATGTCGAAAACCGTTCCATCCGTATTGCCACCATCCGTAAGGGCTGTATAAAGCGCTTTCACATTGTTGTAGTCCGTAAGGTTTGCTATAAACTGCTGCTCAGCTTGCAGCTGCTCGGCTGTGCTCATGGCCATGGGTTTTTCGTCATCACCTCCACCGTAATAGGAGGGGAAACTGTTGTTATAGGTTATGGCATATGGTACAACTTGGTGTAGCTTATTAATATCAGGTATTTTGTTTGACTGACTATTGTTATGGTAATAGCCGATAAGATGCTCACCGTCATTGTAAAAATGCCAGGTGGCACCATTTTGCGTAAAGGTATTGCCGGCATCATGGGTCAGATCACCTTGTTTGGATTGGATACCACCAACATTTGATCCATCCCTTCCCACATAAAAGTCGGCATAGTTGCTTTGGTTTTCGTTACAGAAATAGGCCAGGCCTTTGAACCTATTTGTTTGCCACCAGTTTTTACCTTCGGAATAATTGGCGTAGCTCAGGCCGGAGAAATCGTTTTTATACACTTCGTCGGCTTCTTCTGTATTGTTGATCCAGGTGCCAAAATAGTCACCGGGAGGTGCGGCCATATATTTATTGAAGTTGTTTTCCTCTATGGCAAAGCCGGTTGAAAGATCGGTATAGATGCCCACGCCAAATCCACTTTTACACTCGCCTTTGTACTCTTCAATGCCCACATTGTAGCTGGAGTTGATTACGGTAAAGTTATCAACATCATTTACATGCACACCATAGGTGTTGTTGCTGAAGGCGGCCCTGTTTGCAAAGAATGGCGGACTAAAGTTAAGTGCATTCGTAGCCGAAACCCCTCTGTTAAATCCAGTGAAGGTATTTTCGAGATAGCCCGGGCACGGCATCACATTGGGGACGGCGCAAACCGGCAACAGGCTGAAGCCGGCGCTATAAGCCGCAATGCCGTGGTTGAAATAGCTGACGTTTTTAGCTTTAGGGTCCAGGGTAAAATCACAAGCTTTGAAATCAATACCAAACACATCAAAAAGGTCCACATGCTTGCTGAATACTTCGTCTCCATGATAGTCTTCTGTGAGTTCGAAAGTGGTGTTCTTAAAGTAAGAACGGTTAGGTAAACGCTCTTCAGGGTTTAATGGGTTGAAGTTCCAGTACATTAGGGCATGTACAGCACGGGCATTGTTGCGGAAAACAGCATCGTTGGCCTGTACTACCCCTCCGGTTGAGCTATAATTGTCCGGGTTCCACAGAACAACAGCATCAATGGCATTTTCAATTATGGCACCGTTCTTAATCTCAAGTAGGCCCTGGTGCATAACCCCGTATTGGTCGGGCCATTGGGATTGTTGTTTGTTGCCCCATACTTGGATCCCTTGCCAAGGTTGGTTGCCGAGACTGGTTAATGTTCCGCCATCAATAATCAAACGTCCAGCAGGTTTAACGATTATTTTTGCATGGGCACTCAAATACACATTGCATTTAATTGTTAACTCTTTATTTGGTTCAATGATAATGTCCGAATTAACAACCTTTGAAGAGGTCCATAAGGCATCATTATTTATAACTACATTTGGTTCATTTGGATCAAAATCACTTTTAATATATTTCCTTTTATGACCCTTTGTAATGTTAAAGAAGTGTACATAGCCCATTTGTTTTGGTGACAAGTAACTTCTACATGTATTGTATCCCATTATGTTATTAGAAATACCAGTGTAATTTTGGGGTGTGCAGCCAGTTGCAGTATAAGAAACATCCGGGCCACAAGGCAGCCAGGCTCTGTTTAAGTCAGGATGGTATGTATCATCAAAAACATCATCATTACAACCTGTAAACGTATGGGGCAATCCAATTACATGACCAAGTTCATGACCAATAAGTTGTACCCCTGCCCAGCTATGAGTATAATTTATCATATTCACATATGATTGTGGCCCACACCCACCTGAGCCTGCATTACTTTTCGTAAAAAAAAAGATATTTATAATTCTATCTGTCTCAATACCAAATAAATCTCGATAATCAGCACCACATAAAACATTAGACTCATACCAGTCAGCACTATTGTGATAATGAATTCCGGATTCAACGAATTGGATCCTGCTGTCGTCAATTTCTTCTACAGGAGGGTTCACTGGTAGCGTTGGTGGGTATATATTGTTATAAAAACTATTTAGCCAAAGCATTGTTTGTGCAACATTTGCCGATTGGTCTTGTTCGTATATACCACCTCCTTCTCCATCACGCATAAAATGAAAGCTAATCCTAAATGTTAAAGTAGGCGTATTCTGAAAATTAAAATCACTGTTGGGAATGTAATTCAAATAATCATCACAATCTCCTCCGCCTAACGGGGCACCTGTGGGGTTATCCTCAGTATGGCATTCATAATTGCTTTGACCAAGTAGAAAGCTCGAAAAAGCAATAAATAAGAAAATAAAAAATGTTAATTTTTTCATGATAATTTTTTTTGTTTTGAAATGTTGGTGTAGACATGCAGTTATGGTTGATTCTTGCTTACCGTTCCTTGTCCCCTAAACGGCTGCCACCCCCCGCG
>CAYTUA010000189.1:0-6328 GCA_964440855.1 uncultured Lentimicrobiaceae bacterium | reverse complement strand
TCATAATTACGGGCCTTGATCTGGGTGATAAACGACTGAATTTCATCAAAGGGTACGAGGTAGCGTGTCAATACTTTCGTGAAAATTTCGATAGATGTTTCAAATTCTTCAGGAATAACCTCATCGGCACCGAGGCGAAGCGTTTCGTCAATGACTTTAACTGATCGCGTTCGAACAATTACATGGGCCGTTTCTGTTATTTCGCGGATTGTCATAACAATATTCTTGGCCTTTTCAGAATCAGAAATGGAAATTACCACCACGCGCGCATCATGGGCATGCGCCTGTTCAAGGATATGGGGCTCGGAAGCATCGCCAAACACCACCGGGTGTTTGTCGTTTTTTGCTTCCATAAATAAATCATAATCCGACTCAACGATAACATACGGAATTTTGGCTTGTTTGGCCGTGCGCGAAACATTGCGTCCGTTCAATCCATAACCGACAATGATCAGGTGGTCATGTATATTATCAATATCCAATGAGTTTGCAGCTTGCTTATCGCGTTGGTATTTGAAAAGGCGTTGGCGGATCGGTTTGGGGAGCATGAACCGCACCACCCAATCAGCTATTTTTTCGGAGCGCCCCATAACAATGGGGGTGAGTGCCATGGTAAGGATAGAAACCACCAGAAAACTTTGGTAGATTTCGTCGGTAAGCAAATTGTTGCGGATACCCACAGTAGAAAGCAGGAAAGAAAACTCACCCACCTGAAACAAGGTAAAGGCTGATAGAAATGCAGTGCGAACGGGGTATTTCTTAACCAGTACAGCAAACAGAATAACCGACATTTTAAGTAAAATAACCAGGATAGTTAAAAGCAACAAGATCCAGAAATGTTCGAGAAAATACCTGATATCGAGCAGCAGGCCGATTGAAACAAAAAAGAAACTGATAAAAATTTCGCGGAAAGGCAAAATACTCGAGGTAGCTTGGTGGCTGTAGTCTGATTCGGAAATGATCAGTCCTGCAAAAAAGGCGCCCAGTGCCAACGACAATCCTACCGAAGAGGTTAGCCAGGCGGTGGCAAAGCAAATCACAACAATGGTAAGGATGAACAATTCGCGACTGCGGGTTTTAACCACGAGGTGTAGGATGCGTGGTACAACATAGCGCGCCAGCACAATGAGCAGGCCGATCACCAGGACGAACTTGCCCAGCATCAGCAGTATCGTCGAAAGCAAATCATCTGCCTGGCCGGCCAGCAAGGGGGTAACCAGTATCATAGGTACAACGATGATGTCCTGAAATATCAATATACCAAGGGCAATCCGGCCATGAGGGGCGGTTATCTTTCCCTGTTCCTGCAACAACTTCATAACGATGGCGGTGCTGCTGAGCGAAATTAAAAATCCAAGAAATACCGCTTTTGCCGGAGGAAGTCCAAAAGCATAGGCAAGCGATGAAGCCAACACGATGGTGCCTCCTACTTGCAAGGACCCGCCTATGAGGACAGTTTTCCTGATTTTGTTCAGCCCTTTGAGCGAAAACTCAATCCCTATAACAAAAAGCAGGAAAATGATGCCTGTTTCAGCCAATATCTCGACCTCATGTGAGGCACTTATCAAACCAAAACCCTTGGGCCCTGCGATGATTCCCGTAAGCAGAAAGCCGATAATAGAAGGCATTTTGAAACGCCTGAATGTTAGTATAATGATGACCGAAAGGCCCAGGATTATGACGACTTCTTTTAGTATAGGTATTTCCACTTTGGTGAAATTATATTGATTGGTTTATATGCAAAATCCAACATTGAGTACCTTGTTGGTAGTTCAAATATACAATTAATAACGGTAATAATCCATCATCAGTTATACAGGGTTTCAACTCTTTTCTTTTTGGAAAAATCAGATGCCTCATGAGTTGATTATGAAAGTTTTATTCATTGTGATTCAGATTGATTATTCAGTTAAATTTTATGATAAAAACAAAACTGGGGTTTGCTGAGTGGTCTATGCCGGCTCAATATTCGTACCTTTGCTTCCATAATACTGTCAGCAGGCCACATAAAGCATGTTGTAAAACAGATTGCCAAACAAAATCTATCCTAAAATGAACCAATTGAGCCGGCTGTTTCTGCCCAAAATCCTACTGTTTTTGCTGGCCTTGTTGCAGGCCTTACCTGCAATATCCCAAAACTTTACCGATAGCAACCTGCCCATTGTGATCATCAATACCGACATTGATCCCAATACAGGGCAACCCATCCAAATACCAGATGAGCCAAAAGTACTGGGCAATATGAAAATTATTTTCAGGCCGGATGGTTCGCGCAATTATGTGACGGACCAGGGAAACCCTCAATACCTGAATTATGATGGCCGGATTGGGATCGAAATAAGAGGCTCTTCCTCACAGGAACTGCCAAAAAAGTCATATGGATTTACTACACTGCAAGCTGATAATGTGTCCAACAACAATGTCCCTTTGCTGGGCATGCCAAAAGAAAACGACTGGATTTTGAATTCCTTTGCATTTGACCCTTCCTTGATGCGCGACTATATTTCCTATCAGCTATCGAATGATATTGGAGCCTATGCCACCAAGGCCGTTTATTGTGAGGTGATGGTGAACGGCAATTACCGGGGACTTTATATCCTGATGGAAAAAATCAAGATTGATAAAGACCGTTTGAATTTGGTGAAGCTTACCAACAGTGATAACAGCATGCCCAATATTTCGGGTGGATATATTACCAAAGCCGATAAAACCACCGGAGGAGACCCTATTGCCTGGTCCATGCCATCTTACTCGGGAGGCTGGGTGGATTACATCCATGACAACCCCAAACCCGAAAATGTGACGAGTTTGCAAAACAATTATATCCGGCAGGTTTTTTTTGGTTTGCAATCAGTTGCATCGGCACAAAACGCTTCCCTTGTCAACGGCTATCCCTCCATGATTGATATACCTTCATTTCTGGATTTTATGCTTATCAATGAATTGACCTCCAATGTTGATGCCTACCAATACAGTACTTTTTTTCATAAAGACAGGGGCGGAAAACTGCGGGCAGGCCCTGTTTGGGACCTCAATTTAACCTTTGGGAATGACCTTTTTATTTGGGGTTTCGACCGAAGCCACCCCGATGTATGGCAATTCAATTATGAAAACCGCGGTTCGAAATTCTGGAAGGACCTCTTTGACCATCCTGATTTTAAATGTTACCTAGCCAAGCGGTGGAATGAATTCAGCGAAACAGGGGAGGCACTCCATTATAACACCATCAATACGCTGATTGATTTGGTTGCAGATACAATAGCTGAAGCCAGGATAAGGGAGGAGCAACGTTGGGGCACCATTGGCAATCATCCGGTGCATATTGCCGACATGAAATCATGGATTCAAACACGCATCAACTGGCTTAACGCCCACCTGAATAATTATCAGGGCTGCGCCAACCCATCAATTCCAGCACTCGTGATTTCCAAAATCCACTACCATCCGGATGATGAACAAGGTATTTCAAATGAAGAGGACCTTGAGTTCATCGAAATCACAAATGCCAGCAACCAAACTGTCGATCTCACAGGTGTTTACCTGAGGGAGCCGGGCATAGGTTTCCAGTTTTCACCAGATGATGCGATTGTTCCCGGCCAAGCAATTTTTATTGTCAGCAATATAGCGGTGTTTGAGCAATTATACGGTTTTACGCCTTTTGGGGAGTATTACCGTTACCTTTCTAATAAATCCCACAAGCTCCTGTTGGCCGATGCCTGGGGCAATACCATTGATGAGGTAACCTACAAGGATGACACACCCTGGCCACCGCAGGCCGATGGCGATGGTCCATATTTGAAGCTCATCAGCCTGGATTTGGACAATAGTTTGCCCGAAAGCTGGGAGGCATCAACTGAGCAGTTGGTTCATCTTGATGAAAGCCGGATACTGGCGGATTACAGCATTTCACCCAATCCATCAAAAGGTAGTTTGGTTGTGAAGGCAACCCATGAAATTGTATCTGTTGAAGTGCTTGATATATTAGGCAATTCCTTAATGAAAACAACACCCATCAATGCCCGTAATTTTAAATTGAATACAAATAGGCTTGCAGCAGGCCCGTATTTCCTGCAAGCAGTTTTTGCAGACGGAACGGTTCGGGTGAAGAAAGTCATCATTTTATAAGCTTATATATCAGCGATATATATCAATTTCAAACAGATTTTTTGCCGATAAAGCGTAGGGAGCGCAAAAAGATATTTACATCTTTGAGTGCTTTATAATCGCGGGCATAGAGCAGGTTGAGCCTGTCAATGGTGTCGGGATCGGTGATTTGCTGCTGAAACACATCGGCAGGCGAAACAAAGCCTTTTCGGGTTACCCGAAGCCGCATGGATTTGCCGGTTTGTTGGGGGATGTAACCAACCCAGCTGCGTCTGCCAAAAAGAACCAACAAGCTGTTACGAAAAATGCCCAATTTGTGGGGTAGGATAAAAAGCGTTATGGGCCAGCTGATTAGCGTTGCAAGTGAAGCCAAAACATCGAACAGTCTCTTGCTTCGGCGATTGCCGGGCTTGTCAATGGCTTTGATATCAACGGTGTATAAATCACCCCGTGTGTTGATGGAGTTACTGCCGATAATGGAAAGGCTGTCTTCAGGGGCTATTTTATAGTCCACTTGCGCATGCTGCCATTCAGTCATTTTGTCGATAATCTGATGATGAGGAACGCTTTTGGAGCAAAAAATCACCTCATTGATTTCGTATATGGTAATGATATCGCGTGCCTGTCCGATATGACCAATAAAATCATCGGGAACTGTTTGCTTGTCGTTGTGCAATACCAGTCCAACAAATTCGGGCTTGATGGCTGTGCTTAACAAAATGGATTCCACCCTTTTGGCTTCTTCTGCATCGCCAATAACTAAAAAACGCTTGTTGTTTTGGCTGCCAAGCCGATACCCATCAATCTTAAGAAAATGCGCCGTTAATCGATTGAGTGCGAAAACCAGCATCAGCCACAGAGTGCCCAGAAGAATCAGTGCTCTTGAATAGCGCATACTCTCTGGCAATAGGGCATACAAGACCAAGATGAATACACTGCCAGCGGCCAGTCCGCCAATGCTATGCGATAGCCTGATGGGTTTGTCGTAACCTCCCGAGAAGTAAACCGAAACGGACCAGATAAGCATATAAACAGGCAACACAATGCCCACCAGTTCGAAGGGATAGTCCCCTCCATCCTTGTATATGGTCATATAGCCCCAATACCCTTGTATGAAAAAAATACCGATATAGCCCAATAACAGATCGGCTGCTGGCAATACTGCCTTTCGTGCAAAACGTGCAGTGAGGGCCAGAAAAGCCCTGAAATAAATAGCAATATTGATCAGGAAGCTGAAGGTGTTGGCGCGCTTTTGGCTAAAGTGTTTGCGCGCAAAGATGATCATGGCATTGTAAAAGACAAACACATAATTTACGCTGCTTTTTTTTGTGCTTTCGCCTTTGTAATGGATGATGCGTGTGTCGGCAAAATAGTAGTTTTTAAAGCCCGCTTGCGTAATGCGATAGGAAAGGTCAATGTCCTCGCCATACATAAAAAAATCTTCATCAAGCAGACCAACCTGATCCAATACCGTTCGCCGCATTAGCATAAATGCCCCGGCAAGTACCTCAACTTCATGCGTTTCATCCTTATCAAGAAAACCAAGGTGATATCGGGAAAACCGTTTGGATTTAGGAAAAACCCTGGAGAAACCAAAAATTTTATAAAAGGCTGTAAGCGGTGTTGGGAGTCCCCGTTTGGATTCGGGCAGGAATTTACCTTTGCCATCCAACATTTTCACACCCAGTCCCCCCGCATCGGGATGGGCATCCATGAAAGAAATTACTTTGTGAAAGGTGTCGTCTTCCACCACGGTATCAGGATTGAGCAGCAATACATATTCTCCTTCCGAAACGTGTATGGCTTGGTTATTGGCCTTGCTGAAACCAACGTTTTTTTTGTTGGCAATCAGTTTTACTTCCGGGAATTTTTCTGTAAGCATCTTCAGTGAGCCGTCAACTGAATTATTGTCTACCACAAATACTTCTGCCTCAATGCCTTTTGTGGCCCTTCGCACCGATGAAAGACACTGCTCCAGAAAGTGCTCTACATTATAGTTGACTATGACAATCGAAAGTTTCATGGTGCAGTTTTATTACCAATCAGATTTGCATCTAATAACGATGCGCAAAGCTAAGAATTGTTTCACGATAGCCAATCGAACATTGTATCAAAAGCAATCGGGCCTTAGCCTGTATTATTCATGCTTTTAATCAGCGGCCCCATAATAGATAGCCAGCCCCTTGGGCGGGGGTTTTTAAAATAGGCCCGGGAAGGAGGCGGG
>CAYTUA010000188.1:0-5466 GCA_964440855.1 uncultured Lentimicrobiaceae bacterium | reverse complement strand
CCAATGCATGTTAAAAATCGTATTTCAAATAGCGTTGATCTTTTTCTTAGGGATTACAGCCTGTAATCCAATCAGTCAAAATGGTGGTTTGCAAGAGGAAAAGCTAAAGCATCTAAGTTTCGACGTTTCAGAATATGCACCCGAATTTGTAAAAACTGCCGAAAATTATCAAAACTATCAACAATTAAAGCTCCTTTTTGATTCACTTTATTATTATACTTCCAAGGAATACCACGAGGAAGTTTTTCGCACACAGGTAAAGCTTGCTAATTTGCTCAGGCAAACCGGAAATTATGTCTATGGTATTAAGCTTTTAAAATCGAACCTTGAAACAAAGCAAACAGCATTACCCCCTATACTTAAAGGCCAAACCTTTAATGGCCTGGCAGCCATATATTTTGAAATGTATATGCACCATCAGGAGCAAGTAAGCTATCTTGATTCCTGTTGGCATTTTGCCGAAAAAACACTCGCTATTGCCAGGCAATCCACAAATTATCAACTAGAAGTTGATGCATTGACTCATCTTGGTGCTGTATTTTTGCACAGCGGCAATTATTTGGAAGCAAACAAACTGCTTACAGAAGCTTATCAATTAAGCACCAAACGCCTGCCCAATCCACCACTGGCTATTATGACAAACCTTGCCTGGACAGCCCTTAAAACTCAAGATTTTGAATCGGCGATGCATTGGAACAATCAATGCCTTGAAGATGCTAAAGAAGCTAGAAATAGTGTTTTTATTGGTATATCACTTAATGTTATGGCTGAAATTTATGATGCTCAAGGGATGCACGAAAAAGCACAGAAAGCATTTGATCAGCTCAAAAAACATCAGGCACAAGACGACATTTTTTTTCAATCGTTGATGATGAAAGAACTTGTAGCACAACATGAAATGAACTCATACAAACAAACTATGCTTGGTTTGTACAAAGAAAAATATTTCCTGATTCGACTAACGTTCATATTCATTTTTATCATCATCGTTCTCGTTCTTGTGTCGATGGGTGTTTACAAGCTGATGCGTCAGCAAAAACACATTCGTGAAAAGGAACACGAACTTGCGCTGGCGCGTCAGCAAGAGGATACGCTAAAAATTAAAAATGCTGAACTTGAATTAACAGCCAAAGAAGCTGAACAAAAAACACTGGAAGCCAAACTCGAGTCGCAAGATCAGGAACTGGTGTATCAATCGCTTAAACAAATCTACTTCAGCCAATTAACAGCTACGATCAAAGAAAAGTTTGGCCCATTCCAGCGCAAATTGAACCGAAAAAAAGACCAGGAGCAATTTGAAAAAACCCTTGATGAAGTATGTCGCGAAGCTTCACACAATCCGCTGGCCGAATTTGAGCAGATCTTCTTACAAATGCACCATGGCTTTTATGAAAAACTGCTTGAAATATCGCCCCAATTGAGCAGAAGCGAACTACAACTTTGCGCCTTATTACGCATGAACCTGCCCTCGAAAGAAATTGCCTCGCTCCTGTTTTTATCGCTTTCAACGATAGATCAAAAACGTCACCAGATCAGAAAAAAACTGGGCTTAGAATCAAATCAAAGTCTGAATAACTTCCTTATTAACCTATAGCAACATCAACATATGGCAACACCAGATTTCAGTTCCTTCACTTTACTTATTGCAGAAGACAATGAGCAGAATTACCGTTTTTTTGAACTGGCTCTCAAACCTACCGGAATCACGCTTATTCATGCTTCCAATGGAGCCGAGGCGATTGATCTGTGTCAGCAGCATCAGCCTCAACTGGTATTGATGGATGCCATGATGCCCCAAGTTTCAGGTTTTGAAGCTGCCAAAGCAATAAAAACCGAATACCCGGCCTTACCCGTGATCATGCTCACAGCTTATGCCACGCCTGACTCTATCCGCGAAGCCGTTAATGCCGGTTGCAACGATTATATGGCCAAACCGATAACCAAAACGATCCTCTACAGCTACATACAAAAATGGTTGATTGGCATTTCTGCTTTATGAACCCTCAGCGCTTACAAAAGATTTACTGCCCACAATTTTCATTTAAACTAAAAAAGCAGCGCTATAAAACTCTTTTTGTGCACTTTTTGGCATCTGCTATTTTTCTTTGTGTATCCGTCTATAACATTGATTTACTGTGTATAACATGATAAAAATTTGCGCCTGTTTTTTGCCTGATTTGCTATTTTCATTCACTTATCTATCTTTATTTCAATGTGTTATGCTTCCTTACCAAGAATAACTAAAGATTTTTAACCACCAATTTACTTGACCAACAGCAGTTTACCTGCCTACCTTAGCATGCAAAAGCTAAAAGCCTAAACCATGTCGGGAAAAATCAGCATTTTGATCTACAGCCAGCAGGAACTGTTGTTCAATATCCTTGACAAGCAGCGCCGTCCCTTTCACGATCTGCAGATGTTTCCTGTTTGGCAGGCGCAATCAGCCATCCTTTTTCTTAACGACCCGGAAATGTACCCTTTGATTTTAGTGGCAGATGAAAGTGCTGATATACAAGCCTTAAAAACAACATTACTTTCATTAAAGGATCATGGCAAGGCTGTTTTTGCCATTCATACCGGAGGTTTCAGTGCCAAACAACTTGCCATGAGCTTTGCGTGTGGCTTTGATGAGTTTTTGGCAGCGCCGGTAAGCCTCAAGCAAATCATTCAGCTGGCCTCCAGAAAGGCTTCGCAAATAACAGTGAAAACATCCATTTGAACTAAATAAAATGAATCTTAACTAAAACCAAAAATAGCGATGAAAAAATTTACAGTCCTAATCTTTTTGCTGATCTCAGGATCACTTATTTTACAAGCGCAATCCTACAGTGGAGGTAGCGGCACTTCCGGCGATCCTTACCAGATTGCCAACAAAGCCGATCTGAAGTATCTGTCGGAAAACTCCGGCGAATGGTCGAAGCATTTTAAACAGACGGCAAATATCACTTTTGATGCGGCTGATTTCCAAAGCGGTGGTGATTTTTATAATAGCGGAGCCGGGTTTATACCCATCGGGAATCTTACCACTGAATTCACGGGAACTTATGACGGAGACTACCACTCCATTGATGGTTTGTATATCAACCGGGGCAGTACGGATAGGGTTGGTTTTTTTGGAAGGACTGATGGATCAGAGAGCATCACAAATCTTGGCTTAACAAATGTTGACATCACAGGTAAATGGGTAACAGGAGGCTTAATAGGGCAAAGCTATAGTAGCGTTGATAATTGCTACACTACTGGGACTGTTTCCGGTTATAACAGCGTGGGTGGGCTTATCGGGCAGAGCGAAGCTCTAGCTTCCATCTCTAATTGTTATAGTACGGCAACTGTAACAGGTACTTCCACTTCCTTAGGAGGTCTTGTGGGAACTACAGGCTCCAATATCTCTAATTGTTTCAGCACCGGCGACGTAACTGGGACAGACAACCTCGGTGGTTTAATTGGTTATATTTGGTATGAAATAACTGTATCCGACTGCTACAGCCATGGAGATGTTTACCGCACAAGCGGCTCAACCGGCACATCTATTGGTGCTTTTTGTGGGGAAAATTATTATAGTGATAATTTGGGACCGGTTAGACAAGGAACGATTGAAAGATGCTACAGCACTGGAAGTGTTACTTATATTGATGCCTCAAATCCTAGCGATAAAGGATTTTGTGGAAATAATCTTGGAACATTTAACGATAACTTTTTTGATTCGGATGTTTCCAATCAAACCAGCGGTAATGGCGCCACAGCAAAAACCACCAGCCAAATGCAAACCCAGTCCACTTTTACCAACTGGAATTTTTCCACTGTTTGGCAGATCGTGGGAGGAGACGGCGCTAATTATCCCACTTTAATAAATAATCCGGAACCGACAACCGAAGCCCCCACAACACAGGCTACTAATCTTATATTCAGCAATGTCTTCTCAACCCAAATGGATATTAGCTGGACCAATGGCGATGGCACTAAAAGGGTTGTTTTTGCCAAAGAAGCAAGCTCAGGAACAACTACACCGGTTGACGGAACGACTTACACCGCAAACGCCACCTTTGGTAGCGGCACTCAGATTGGCAGCAACGGCTGGTACTGTGTTTACAATGGCAGCGGTTCCAGCGTTACCGTATCCAATTTAACAGCCAGCACCGATTACATTTTCCAGGTATTTGAATACAATGGTCGCAGCGGGAGTGAACTTTATCTGACCAACACAGCAACCAATAACCCCAAAGTACAGGCAACGAACAACACACCGGCACCCAACTATGCCCTCGATTTTGATGGGACGAATGATTGCGTTGTAGCATCCAATGCCAGTGAACTGAATATGTCCGGCAGTTCATTCACATTAGAAATATGGCTTAAATCAAGTTCTACACACGATAGTTGGCAGGTGATTCTGGAGTATGGAGCATCCTGGGCTGCTGGCACATTTGGATTTCATTCCAAAAATCAGAATGAAATAAAGATAGATTACTATGAACGAACAGGCAGCACCGAAGCCGCCATTACCATTACGGATTGGACGGATGGTAGTTGGCATCATTTTGCCGGGGTTCTGGATATTTCGGCCCAGACGCTTACGATGTATATGGATGGCGTGCAAAAAGCTCAGATTAACACAACTGGTGTACCCGCGAGTTTAAATAGCAATTTGAACTTAGGCAGCAGAAATGGAAGTTCCCTATTTTACAATGGACAAATGGACGAAGTCCGCATCTGGAATGTCGCCCGATCTCAGGCAGAAATCCAGGAAAATATGTGTAAAAAACTTGTTGGCAATGAAACCGGTCTGCAAGCGTATTACCAAATGACTAACGGAAGCGGAACAACGCTCAGCGATAACTCCTCCAACAGCAATAACGGCACTTTACAAAACATGGACAATGCGGATTGGGTAACATCCGGCGCCGCCATTGGCGATGCAAGTGTTGCCGATTACGACTCACCATCCAGTGTAAATTTAGCTTCTCCTGATGGTGATAATGTAACCGTTGGCTCAATTACAAACTCCCCGAATGGTGTTCAGATTTATCGCGTAGATGGAGCGCCCAACGTAACAACGCCTCCGGGCGATATGGTTACTCTATATCCTGATCATTATTTCGGTGTATTTATTGCCGGGGGTACTTCGCCAACATATACCTTAACTTACAATTACGACGGGCATCCCGGCGTAAGTAATGAAAGTGGTTTAGATCTGGCATACCGGGCAAATAATGCCGCAGCAAGCTGGACTGAAGGAAATGCTGCATTGAATACAACAGCCAATACACTTATTTTAACCGGTCAAACCGGGACGGAATATATTCTGGGGACTGAAATTGTATCTGTTCCCACAACACAAGCCACGAATCTTGTATTCAGCCAGGTTTATGCAACGCAAATGGAACTTAGCTGGACGAACGGCGATGGCAGTAATCGAGCCGTTTTTGTCAAACAAGCAAATACAGGAACAGCTTCTCCCGCTGATAA
>CAYTUA010000187.1:0-4300 GCA_964440855.1 uncultured Lentimicrobiaceae bacterium | reverse complement strand
TGGCTTGGTTCGGTAATATTGATTTGTTTATCAAACAGCTGGGCATCGAAGCCCACTACAGCTCCATTAGCAGGGGTGTGGTTGATACGCGCGATCTGGTGTATTTTATCAGCCTGATTGCCTTGTTTATTTCGTTCACCAAAATTTCCCTTGCCAGCCGCAAGTGGTAAAGCCCGAAAACATGGAAATAAGCATGAAAGCAAAAAAGAAAGACATAAAAAAAGCAAATATTACCGAGTTCTTACTCATCCTTGTCGCTATTATCATTATCAACATTATCAGTAGTTTTGTTTTTACACGATTTGATCTTACAAGTGAAAAACGCTACACACTTTCGGAAGCTACCAAGCAATTGCTCAGCAACCTGGATGATTATGTTCATTTCAGGGTGTACCTGGAAGGCGATTTTCCGGCCGGCTTTAAGCGTTTGCAGCGCGAAACAAAAGAAATGTTGGATGAATTCAGGGCCTACAACCGATTTATTACTTACGAGTTTATCAACCCCTCGCTAAGCAACGACCGACAAGAACGCGAAGAAACATACCAACTGCTTACCGAGCGCGGTCTTGAACCTACCGATTTGCAGGTGCGTGCCAAAGATGGCATGCAGCAATTGATTATTTTCCCGGGTGCCATGGTTTTTTACCGCGACAGGGAATTGGCTGTTGATTTTTTGGAAGCTCAATTGAATATGCCACCTGAATCGGTATTGAATATTTCCATCCAAAATCTGGAGTTCAAAATGGCGGATGTCATCCATAAGCTGTCCCAACTTCAAAAACCAAGTATCGCTTTTATTGAAGGTCATGGCGAGTTGAATGCCTCCAATGTTTTCGACATCACCCAGAGCTTGAACCAGAATTACCAGGTGGAACGCATTACCCTCAATGGGCAAATCAGCGCACTTACGCGCAGATCAGAACCTGATAGCCAAGGGAATGTGCAGATCTTGCGAAATTTTGAAGCCATTATCATTGCCAGTCCTATACAAGCTTTTACGGAAGAGGATAAATTTATTATTGACCAGTACATCATGCGGGGCGGCAAGGTGATTTGGCTCATCGATCCGGTGCTTACCAGCATGGACAGCATCGCTTCAGGCGAATCTACAGTTGGCATTGAAAACAAACTCAATTTGGACGACCAGCTGTTCAAATATGGGGTGCGGCTCAATAAAAACCTGATACTCGACCTCAATTCGGCTGCTATTGCTTTGAGTACCGGGCAAGTTGGAAACCAACCCCAAATCGATTTTTTCCGATGGCACTATTTTCCTTTGCTCAATCCCGCCTCCAGCCATCCCGTGGTACGCAACCTGAACAGCATCAAAGGTCAATTTGTGAGTTCAATTGACACCGTGATGGTGGAGGGTGTGCGCAAAACACCTTTGCTCCGCACCTCTGACTATTCGCGCATTTCCAATGTGCCGGTATTGGTAACCTTGGCCATGCTCAACGAAAAGCCGGACGAAAGACTCTACAATAAGCGGGGCCAGAATGTGGCCTATCTGCTTGAAGGCACTTTTTCGTCGCTGTATGCCCAACGCATGCCCCCTGAAATTGAAGAAAGTAAAGAAATTGGCTTTCTCAACAGCAGCCAACCAACAGCCATGATAGTGGTTGCCGATGGTGATATTATCCGCAACCAATTCCATGTGCCACAAGGCTATCCCCTGCCCCTTGGCTACGATCAATATACGCGGCAAACCTTTGGGAATAAAGACTTTTTACTAAATGCCATAAGCTATTTGGTAGATGATGTTGGATTGGTTGCAATCCGATCGCGCGAGCTTAAAATCAGGTTGCTTGATACGACCAAAGTGAATGCCTCAAAGCTTAAATGGCAACTGGTGAACACCGTATTGCCTGTAATGGTGGTACTTTTGTTTGGCTTGTTGTTTTCCTACCTACGCAAGCGAAAATATGCCCGATAATGCATCTGTTGAAGTAAGAATAATGACAGAAAAAAATTGTGAACTATGAAGAAAAACCGATTGGCTTTTATACTTATCCTTGTTTTGTTTGGCTTTGCTGCTCTTTTAATTTGGCAAAACCAAAGCAAATCCACCCTGAGCAACAAAGAAACAGCATTTGCCGTAAGCGACACAGCCAGCATCACCAAAATATTCATTGCCGACCTCGATACGGCTGATGTATTGCTGGAACGCACCGCTCAGGGATGGATTGCCAATAAGGCATATAAGGCGCATAACCGCAAGGTGGACTTGCTGCTCGAAACCATGATGAAATTGCGGGTGCGTTCGCCCGTATCTGTAGCCAGTCACGACAATGTGGTGAAACGCATGGCAGGCATCTCCGTAAAGGTGGAAGTTTACCAAATGGTGCATCGCATCAATCTTTTTAACAGCATTAAGCTATTCCCGCGCGAAAAACGCACCAAAGTATATTATGTTGGTGATGCTACAAAAGACAATATGGGAACCTTTATGCTGATGGAAGGGGCTCCCAATGCCTATATTGTGTATATAGTTGGTTTCCGGGGCTTTGTGGCCTCTCGTTATTCGCCGCTGCTCGACAATTGGCGCGATTATTCTGTATTTAAAAAACGGCTTGCTGACATTAAATCCGTTCGTGTTGAATTCAACCGCGAGCCGGAGCAATCGTTCACTATTGAAACCGTTGAACGACTCAATTACCAGATCACCAGGCTGAAAGATGGAAGTGTTGTGCCTGGCTTCGACACCCTAAGGGCCCTTAATTTCCTCACTTCCTTTGCCGATTTACGCTTTGAAGCCTTGCTGAAAAACCAAATGCCGGCCGCAAGGATTGATTCCATCGTGAACAGCCCATTCCTGCACCGCATTACACTGATTGACAAAGCCGGCGACACCACCCAATTGACAACTTTTGAGAAACGTTTGGACTACGACCACCTGGTAGTGGACGATTTTATGGATATACCGGTGGATGTGGACAGGCTGTATGGATTGACCCATAACAACAAGGACTTTGTGCTGCTTCAGTACTTTGTGTTTGATAAGGTGCTGCGCCCTTTAAGCTATTTTGAAGAAGACAGTTCGGATGATTTGTTGTTTTACTAACATTAAACACTGTTTTTTAGTGCTATAAAACTGCATCAAGTTCACAAATACAGCGTCAAATTTGTATAGTTCATGCATGTGGTTTTTTCGGTGCCCATCGTATCGAATTGTTTTTTTTCAATCAACAAAATCTGTCAATTATTGATATAACTTATAAGTTTTTGTATTTTTGTAGTTTAGCTCTAACTCAGATAGCAATTGACACTTATAAATAATGATAAGCAATTATTTATGGTTCGCGAAAAATTCTTACAAATATAAAAAACAGTTTGAGTAGCTAAGCACAAATGAGATGGCAATCGAACTTTGAGAATCTACGTGATAAAAACAAGTAACGAGCTTGCATAGCGGTGAACAATTAAGAATTAATAATTATGAAAGTATTGGTTGATGTAAATGATAGCAAAGGAGACTTCATACTCGAGTTGCTCAATAACTTCTCTTTTGTAACAGCAAGGCCCATATCTCCGGCTAAAGCACAATTGCTTGAAGAAATAAAGGAAGCGGTAGAGAATCTTAATTTGGTCAAACAGGGAAAGCTTAAAGCACGTCCCGCCAAAGACCTGATAGATGAGTTATAGTGTTTTTACAATACCACCCTTTGACAAACAGCTTAAACGGCTTGCCAGGAAATATCCATCCCTTAAAGAAGAATATGCAAATTTGATTGAAAGTCTGGAGTATAAGCCAGAACAAGGGACAGCTATGGCTGGCAATTGCTATAAAATCAGGGTTTCAGTAAAATCTAAAAGCAAAGGGAAATCTGGCGGAGCAAGGGTTATTGCCCATGTCCATGTTGTAAAAAACGTTGTTTACCTCCTTGCCATCTATGATAAATCGGAGCAGAAAGATATTACTGACAAAGAAATTAAGTATTTACTGTCGTTTATTGCTTGAAAAACCCAACTATTGCAGATGCATAACTTTTTTCATTAACTAAGCTGAAGCATTTTGGTAGCGGTTATGTGTATTACAGCGTTTCATTCTTGCTATAGCCCACCCCAACCCAATCAAGTTGTTCAAATACCTGGGCTACAGCTTGCTCATAGGTCTCAAAACTATTGCACTTGCGTATAAGCCGCCAAGCCGATTGTGGCTCGCTGAAAGACCAAACCAAATAGGACCACAACTCCTTCATCCTGCCAAGGGAAGTTAGCCTGTCGCCCGATACCTTGCGCCTTTGCAGGAACAAATCAGTCATAAAACGTAACACTTTTTCCTTGCGTTCGTCAAAACCAT
>CAYTUA010000186.1:0-3593 GCA_964440855.1 uncultured Lentimicrobiaceae bacterium | reverse complement strand
CTGGTAGTCCCCGAACGATTTTTCTTTTTACGCACAAACATGCACAAAAGTAATCCTAAATTTTGCTTGCGTCACCCAAATTGAAAATTATGAAGTTTTCATACACTGTATTAAAGGTGTTTAACATTTTATAGGGTGACGCGTGTCAAAGTCAGGAAGGTTACTGACAGCGGCGCTTCGCCTTGGGTAACATTGGATGTAAAATTGGCCGTGAGTATTGCGGCAGGGATGTTTTCAATGGTGTAGTTACCATCACTATTTGTGGTGGTTGACAAGCCGGCGATTGTTACTGTAGCATCTTGTATGGGGTTGCCATTGGTGGCATCGGTGACCAGACCTGTGAGTGTTGCGGTTTCGCCCCCACTGCTTTCCCATGTAATGCTTACCGGTCCGGCAGGCGTTGATTCGCCGGCTGTATAATAGGCTGTAACTGTGTAGTTGTAGGTGCCATATTGGGGCAGCTGGTCAACATAACTAAGTGAGGTAGTGGTGGTTAGAAGGCTACCATTGCGATAGATGCGGAAGTTCTGGAATGAACGCATAGGATCATTTTCCTCCAACCATTGGTTGGTTTCCCAATCCAGTTTATTTGATTTTGCGGCCTGATGGCTCCAGTTCAGACTGACTTGTCCGTTGGCATCATTCAGGCTGGCTGTGAGGTTGGTAGGTGGGTTTATTGCAGAAGCTTCGGTGCTTACTACAACATCGTCCACCATAAAAACAAATGCGTCGTCCGAAACGCATTGAATGCCAATATATACTGTTTGTCCGTTGTAATTGTTCAGGTCAAAAGTTTTCTGCTCCCAAGCAGTGGCTGGGGCTGTAAGATGGCTTGAGCCCGAAATGATTGTAAAGCTTGATGGGGTGGTATTGGTGGTTGAAACTCCGATTTTGTAGCGCTCCAAACCATATTGGTCTGTAAAGGATTTAACCCATAACGAAAGGCTTGAATTGGTGCCTAAATCAATGGGGGGGTAATGAGCCAGTCGTTATTGGCCATGCTTTCAGAAGCAAAGCAGGCAGCAAATTTATTTCCACCATGTGGTTGAATAGCGGGGTTGGTCATTGGCGGACTGGTTTGTGATGGGTTGAAAATTATATAAGCCATAGGCTCATTTTGATTAGGAAATTCAACATTTTCAATACCATAGGTTATTTGCTGGTCCACATCAACCAAAGTCCAGGGCGAAAAACTGAGCGCAAAATCGGTGTAGGTTTCGAAACCATCTTCAAGGCTGCTAACCGATTTAATGACATCACTGGGTGCTTGTGGTATTAAAGTTGGTTGCTCTGATTTTTCAGGCATACCTGATACCCTGTTAAAGGTTTGTGCATTTAATGTGCCAAGCAGCATGACCACCAGGCAAAAAAGCAGATAGAACTTTTTCATATTGATACTGTTTTTGATTGGTTTAATACACAAAGTTAACGAATCAAAAAGCTTATATAAACAAAAAAGCCTGAAAAGGTGAGTTATTTATTTTGAATATAAATAAAGGAGAGGGTTATGCTAAAAATCAAGTTCCAAATTGAGTTTTTCCTTGAGTTCGCGCAGCATGGGTTTTTTTGTGGCCATTTGTTCAAACTTTTCTTTATCCGTATAGGCACCCAGTGTTTTGGGTTTTTCTGTAACCTCCGGCGAAAGCTTGATCAAAGTGTTGTTCAGCGCTTTCTTCAGGTAGTCGAGCAGCGCATTCATATTTAGCTTGTCTTCGGCAATCAGGCTGTTGTCGGTTTTAAATTTGATTTCATAGCCTTCGGCCAATTCCGGCTCATAATTGGACAGGGAAGTGGCAAAACTGGGCGATTTTTCCTTATAATAAGCAATAAAGGCCTTCCAGTTTTTTACCAAATCCTCATTGCTGAAAGGGGTGTTTTTTTCTTCTTCTGCCTTTTCAACAGCCTCTTCTTTTTTATTGAGGTTTTCACTAATCGAAAAAGTATGGCTTTTTTTAACGGGGGGAGCCACTTCGCGCACCATTGGTTTTTCGCTTTCCTTGGGTTCGGGTTGCTTATAGCTGGCTTGGGGTGTTGCCTGTTTTGCCGGCTGAGGCTTTGGTTCCAGAGCTTTTGGCGCTGGTGCAGCAAGCCCTGGTCCCGATGGCTGGGTTGCAAACTGTTGTTGCAAACCACAAATCTGCAAAAGGGCAATTTCGAGGTGCAGTCTCTTGTTGTTGCTGCTGCGGTAATTGATATCACAACTATTGTTGATGCTTAAAGCTTTCAGCAGAAAATCAGGGGAGCACTGTGCGGCTTGCTCCTGATAGCGCTCGGCCAGGCCGCCACTCACTTCCATCAGCTTTACAGTAGCCGGGTCCTTGGCAACCAAAAGCGACCGCAAATGCTTACCCAATCCAATAATGAAATGTTGTCCATCGAAGCCGTTGTCGATAATTTCATTGATGATCAGCAAGGTGTTCGAGGTGTCGGACTGCAACATATGGCCGGTAATCCTGAAAAAATAGTCGTAATCAAGAATGTTCAGATTGCCGATAACATCTTTGTAGGTGATGCTATCGCCCGAAAAGCTCACCATCTGATCAAAGATGGAAAGGGCATCGCGCAGGGCACCATCGGCTTTTTGTGCAATGATGTTCAGGGCCTCCACTTCGGCTTCCACCTGCTCACTTTGGGCAACATATGCCAGATGTTTTGAAATATCATCTACTGTAATGCGCTTAAAATCAAAAATCTGGCAACGTGAAAGTATCGTAGGGATGATTTTATGCTTTTCGGTGGTAGCGAGGATAAATTTGGCGTAGGCCGGGGGTTCTTCCAGGGTTTTCAAAAAGGCATTGAAAGCAGCCTGCGAAAGCATGTGCACCTCATCAATGATATAAATTTTGTATTTCCCGATTTGTGGGGGAATGCGCACCTGATCCACCAGGTTGCGGATGTCTTCCACCGAATTGTTGGAGGCGGCATCGAGTTCATGGATATTGAAGGAGGCTGAGCGGTTGAACGAAACACAACTTTCGCATTTGTCGCAGGCTTCCATTTCGGGGGTTGGGTTGAGGCAATTGATGGTTTTGGCCATGATGCGCGCGCAGGTGGTTTTGCCCACACCCCGGGGCCCGCAAAAAAGAAAAGCCTGCGCCAGGATGTTGTTCCTGATGGCGTTTTGCAGGGTGGAGGTAATAGCAGATTGGCCTACAACCGTGGCAAATGTTGCTGGGCGGTACTTGCGTGCCGAAACAATGAAATTATCCATGCAGTCCGTTGTTTGAATGCCAAAAATACGATTTTTTGGGTTTGTGGATGGCTTGATGGAAACAAACAAAAGTAGTCATTGAATACAATGAGGATCGCTTTCAATTATGGAATCGGCCTTGTATTTAAAACAGTCAGTAAGTTGGTTGAGCAAGCGCGTTTTGGCTAAACAATGTCGTTATGGAAGGTTGAGTCAGTTGTTGTTCATTTTGAAGTGGATGAGGCATGTTTTATTTTAATTAATTCAAATATTGCCTGCAACCGCTCTTCGGAGCTGATGTGAAGTTGAATCGTCCTTCCCTCGCTATATGTTGTGGCATCAAGTAGTTCTGTCTTGATGTAATCGGGCAATTCACTTTTCAAAATTTTGAGAAAGGCCTTTT
>CAYTUA010000185.1:0-15598 GCA_964440855.1 uncultured Lentimicrobiaceae bacterium | reverse complement strand
TTTACATCAAAAGCCTTGCACTTATGATCAACTACACACCCCAAAGCCAATTGAGTTTATCGCTGTTCAAACACCCTTTCGAGGCCGAGCTTGACAAGCAAAACCGCTGGGTGCTGCTTGCTGAACTGGTTCCTTGGGATGAGCTGGCAAAAGTATACGCTCAACAACTTCAATCTGGAACAGGCCGCTTATCAGTAGATGTAAGAACGGTTATTGCGGCACTTATCGTCAAGCACATGCTCAGGCTGGACGACCGCGGGACAATACAGATGATCCAGGAGAATATCTACCTTCAATACTTTTGTGGACTCAAAGGGTTTACCACAAAAGCGGTTTTCGATGCTTCTTTGTTTGTAGATATCCGTAAACGATTAGGATCGAAGCAGTTTGATGCATTCAACAAGCTGGTCATCGATAAGTCAGAACAGTTAAAACCACACCAAGCCCGGATAAAACGCAAAGCCACGCAACAGCAAAAGGACAACTCAGATGATAATACGCCCAGCCCACCAGGTGCAGATAACCGGGGCACCTTAAAGGTAGATGCCACTGTAGCTGACCAGGAGATCAAGTTCCCGACAGATGCAGGGCTACTCAATACCAGCAGGGAGAAACTTGAAATGATTATTGATTTGCTCTTTATCAAAGAAACAGACCTTCAAAAGCCAAGGACCTACCGTAAAAAAGCAAGGAAAGAATTTTTGAACCTTTCAAAAAAGAAACACAAAAGTAAAAAAGTGATCCGCAAGGCCATCAAAGCCCAACTGCAATATGTACGCCGTGACCTGGGTATTATAGACAAGTTGTTAGCAAAAAGTCCTGGCCGCGGTAAAATTCTCTCACACAAAGAGAAGGAATTGCTACAGACCATCAGGATAGTTTATCAGCAACAAAAACAAATGTATGACAGCAAGACAAACAGCTGCAAAGACCGTATAGTCAATATCTTTCAGCCACATGTACGTCCCATTGTCAGGGGAAAAGAAGGAAGAAAGACAGAGTTTGGCTCCAAAATCAATGTAAGCGAAGTCAATGGATTTTGCAGAATTGACACCTTAAGTTGGGATGCATATAACGAAAGCGTAGACGTAAAGCAACAAGTGGAAAATTTCAATATACAATATGGCTGTTATCCAAGGGTACTGCTCGCAGATCGGATTTATTTAACCCGAGAAAACAGAAACTTTCTGAAAGAGAAAGGAATACAGATTTATGGACCACCTTTAGGCCGTCCTTCAACGAAAAACCCAATGACCGCAGCACAAAAATACCGTCATCGCAAGAAAGCCGCAGAGCGCAACCATGTGGAAGGCAAGTTTGGGCAAGCTAAGCGCGGGTATGGACTGAATAACATAAAGGCCAGGTTAGCAAGCACATCCACTTCATGGGTACAGGCGATCATATTTGTGATGAACCTAACAAAACTGCTACAGGTAGCCGGAAAATACCCCGGTATTTTTGTGCCCTTTTTAAATTGGCTGAAAAATCAATTGAAAATGGCACAAAAAAGCTTTGCACCACCTCAGGTCCTATGCTTGTGGCCTCAATATGTGAAGTTGGTTGGTTAGAAAATCAGCAGACCCTATTTAAGTGTAACATGCTCATAGAGTGATTTATATTGAATAAACAGATAAGAAGACAAAGTGTTTACAGGAGACAGCAAACAAAAAAACCCGGCCACACCAAAGCAACCGGGTTTGATCTTTAAAACAAGAGCACCTTATTGCATAGGCGCAGCATTGGCCGTCATGGTATCCAGTTCTTTATCGATATGGAACATACCTGCTTTGTCTTTTCCAACCAGACTGATTTTGTCGAGGATGGTACTCATGGTACTTTCTTCCTCAATCTGCTCATTGATATACCATTGCAGGAAATTTCCTGTGGTGTAATCCTTCTCTTTCAGCGTAATTTCGTATATATCGTTAATGGAAGCAGTTATGTACTGCTCGTGTTTCATAACCGCTTCAAACACTTCAAGTAAAGAGGCATAATCGGCATTTGGCAATTCCAGGGGTTTCAGCATGGCTTTTCCACCACGGTCGTTGATATAATGGACCAGTTTGAGTTGATGCATACGCTCCTCGTCCGATTGCCTGTAAAGAAATGCAGCAGCACCCGGATAACCGTTTACTTCGCACCAGATGGCCATAGAGAGATAAATGCGTGAAGAATGCTCTTCGCGCATGATTTGTTCGTTTAAAGCTTTTTCAATGGCTGATTTTATCATGGTTTTATATTTTTCAGGTTAAACAATCTGTTTCAAAGATAACAATTCTGAACCGCTTAAGGTTCATTCCGGGATGGGCTTTAAAATAATTTAACCATCCAGCGCATTGGCACCGCCAACAATTTCGAGTATTTCTTTGGTGATGGCAGCTTGACGGGCCTTGTTGTAGCTCAGTTTAAGTGCCTTAATCAAGTCTGTGGCATTGTCAGTAGCTTTGTGCATAGCAATCATACGCGCCCCGTGTTCTGAGGCAAAGCTATCGAGTAATACCTTATAAACTTGTGTTTTAAGAGATTTTGGTATCAATTCATCCAGGATTTGTTCCTGGCCGGGTTCATAAATATAATCCGTCGCATTCCAATGGTCGTCTGCATCAGTTACGGGCAGGTCGATGGGCAAAAACTGTTCATTGATCAGTATTTGGGTGCCTGCATTTTTGAACTGGTTGTAAACAAATATGATACGGTCAAATTCTGCTGCTTCAAACCGATCCATCAGTTCTTGGGCAATGGGGACTACATTGTTGAAGGTTAACTGGTTAAACACATCACTATTGGCGCCTGTTACAGGATATTTGCGGTAACGGAAAAACTCATCAGCTTTTTTCCCAATACAATACAACTTGAGGTTACCAGCCTTAAACTGCTCCTGATATTCTTCGTTGATCAACTTGATGGTTGCACGAATTACGCTGGCATTAAAAGCTCCGCAAAGACCCCTGTTTGAGGTAACGGGTATAAGCAGGATTTTTTCGGCAGGCCTGAGGGTGCTGTATTTGCTTTCGGCTGAAGTTTCAAGGGTAGCCGTGATGTTTTGCATCAGCTCCTGCAGCTTGGCAGCATAAGGGCGCATGGTAAGAATGGCATTCTGTGCCCTACGCAGCTTGGAAGCCGACACCATTTTCATGGCGCTGGTAATTTGCTTGGTAGAGTTTACCGAATCAATCCTTGTACGTACTTCTTTTAAACTTGGCATCCCTTTATGAAGGTTTTAATACAATTCAGTTTTATTTTTCGTAATGGCTGATAGCAGTTTGCGCAACCTTGGTAAGGGTTTGGGCAATTTCATCTGTAAATTTCCCTGTTTTAATTTGTTTCAGCAAATCAGCATGTTTTTCTTCCAACTGGTGCAGGAAATCTTCCTGAAAATCAGCTATTCTGTTCACAGGCACTTTCCTGAGAAGGCCTTTTGTACCACAAAAAAGAATGGCTACCTGATTTTCAACTGTCATGGGTGAGTACTGCGGTTGTTTAAGGATTTCAACATTGCGCTTTCCTTTTTCCAACACATTCATGGTAGCGGCATCCAGGTCGGAGCCGAATTTGGAAAAGGCTTCCAGTTCGCGGTATTGTGCCTGATCGAGCTTAAGTGTACCGGCCACCTTTTTCATCGACTTGATCTGGGCATTTCCACCCACGCGCGATACAGAAATACCTACATTGATAGCCGGACGAATACCAGCATTAAACAAGTTGGTTTCGAGAAATATCTGTCCATCAGTAATTGAGATTACGTTGGTAGGGATATAAGCCGAAACATCACCGGCCTGCGTTTCAATGATGGGCAATGCAGTCAGCGAACCACCACCTTTTACCATAGAACTGATGCTTTCGGGCAGATCGTTCATATTCTTTGCAATCTCGTCAGAGTTGATTACTTTGGCGGCCCTTTCCAGCAAGCGGGAGTGCAAATAAAATACGTCACCGGGATAAGCTTCGCGGCCCGGAGGACGGCGTAGCAGCAGTGATACTTCGCGATAGGCAACGGCTTGTTTTGACAAATCGTCGTAAATAACCAAAGCCGGACGGCCTGTATCCCTGAAAAATTCGCCTATGGCAGCACCGGCAAATGGTGCATAAAACTGCATGGCAGCCGGGTCGCTGGCAGTGGCTGTAACAATCACGGTGTAAGGCATAGCGCCGTTATCTTCCAGTGTTTTGAGGATATTGGCCACAGTGGAGCCTTTTTGCCCGATAGCCACATAAACACAATAAACTGGCTCGCCGCGCTCGTAAAACTCCTTTTGGTTGATGATGGTGTCGATGGCAATGGCTGTTTTACCTGTTTGACGGTCGCCAATAATCAGCTCGCGTTGTCCGCGTCCGATAGGAATCATGGCATCAACAGCTTTGATACCTGTTTGCAATGGCTCGTTCACCGGTTGACGGAAAATTACGCCCGGTGCTTTGCGCTCCAGAGGCATTTCGTAGGTGTCGCCTTTTATTTCGCCCTTGCCATCAATGGGATGCCCCAAAGTATTGATAACACGCCCCAGCATGCCTTCACCAACTTTCACAGAGGCAATCCGGCCTGTACGTTTAACGATATCCCCTTCGTTGATGCTGCCGCTGTCACCCAAAAGCACAACCCCAACATTGTCTTCTTCCAGGTTGAGGACGATGCCTTGCAGGCCATTTTTTTCAAAGGTGACCAACTCGCCCGACTCTGCATTGCCCATGCCATAAATGCGGGCAATTCCATCACCGATTTGCAGCACTGAGCCAACTTCTTCCAGTGCAGCTTCTGTTTCGAAGCCTGAAAGTTCTTTACGCAGAATTGCTGATACTTCAGCGGGTTTAATAGCTCCCATATTGGTTTTCTCTTGTGTTAAAATCCTACTTTAAATAAGTTTTTGTCAAATTCCTTGCGCAAATTGCTGAGTGATTTACGGATGCTGGCATCATAGAGGTAATCGTCGAATTTGAGCACAAAGCCACCGATAATTTCAGGGTCGATTTGCTCTTCAATTTGCAAGGTGTTTTGTGTTTTCTCCTTAAAACTGCCCATCATCTTGTTATGTGTTTGGCCATCAAGGGCCATGGCAGTTGTAATTTCTACACGTGTTATTTTCTTAAAATCAAGGTATATCTTATCGAACTGAATGGCAATTTCCTGAATTTCCTTTTCCCTGTCTTTCCTGACAAGAATATCTAAAAAAGTAAGTGTGAGCTTGTCTACCTGTTCCAGAAAAATCTTTCGTAAGATGGATTTTTTCCGTGCGTTTGATACCACAGGGCTCACCATAAGGTGTTGCAGCTCTTTGTTTTCCGACATCACCTGCCCAATCATTTTCATGTCGCTCCCAACCCTGTCAAGCACTTTATTATCGTGCGCAAAGGCAAAGAGGGCGTAAGCATATCGGCGGGCTAAGAGGATGTTTTTCATCTGTATTTAATTAATTTTCATAGGTCAGATGGAATCGCCAGAAGAAAAATATTCATGCATAGCAGATATGAATATTTATGCTTATGGCTTATTTCATGCTTTTATTATCAGTTCTTTGCTTTAAACTAATTCAGTTGCGTTTCGTTAATCAACTTGTTTACGAAGTCTTTTTGTGCTTTTGCATCCGACATTTTTTCGCGGAGGATTTTCTCTGCAATCTGAATGGAGATATCAGCAATTTCATTTTTAATATCTACAATTGCTGCATTTCTTTCATTTTGAATACGTTGCTTGGCACTTTCCACAATGCGGTCAGCTTCTTCATTGCCACGGGCACGCGCATCGTCGAGCATTTTTTCACGAATCTTTCGTGCTTCGTTGATGATGGCTACCCGCTCTTCCTTGGCTTCGCGCAACAATTCCTCGTTGTCGAGCTTCAGCTTTTTCATTTCTTCGCGTGTAGCTTCGGCAAGACGCAGGGCTTCTTCAATGTTTTCTTCCCTTTCGGCCAGCGCATCGGCAATAATGGGCCAGGCAAACTTTTTAAGCACAAAAAGCACCACGCCAAAAGCCAGCGACATCCAAAAGATCAAACCCAAACCGGGATTTACTAATTCCATATGATGAATGTTTAATCAGTTTCTTTTAAAACATAAATAACCCGGCCTGCAACCAACCGTTGCATGGCCAGGGTTAAGATGTTGTTGTTACAAGAACACAATCAGCAGACAAACAACGATTGAGAAGAAGGCCACACCTTCGATAAGGGCTGCCGACACAATCATGTTGCCACGGATATCACCTGCAGCCTCGGGCTGACGGGCGATTGATTCCAGTGCGCTGCGACCGATTGTACTGATGCCCATACTTGCACCAATAACTGAAACGCTGGCTGCAAAAGCAGCTGCTACCTGGGCAAGAAAAGACAGGTCAGTGGCGGCCTGTAACATAATGGTTAATAATTCCATGGTATTAAAGTATTTAGGTTAATAAATGGTTTCTTATAGTTTTGATTAATGATGTTCTTCTTCAACAGCCATACCCAGAAAAATAGCTGACAATAAGGTAAACACGAACGCCTGGATAAATGCTACAAGCAGTTCGAGGAAATTTATAAAAATGGCCAAACCAACAGAAACAACAGATATGGTATAACCGCCAGCAACGCTGTTCTGTCCAAAAATAAAGATCAAGCTGATAAAACCTAAGATGATAATGTGCCCGGCCGTGATATTGGCAAACAAACGCACCATCAAAACAAAAGGCTTTGTAAAAACACCAACAATTTCAATAATCGGTATAAGCGGTATGGGGATTTTTAACCACCAGGGCATACCAGGCGTATTAAAAATGTGTTTCCAATAGTTTTTATTGCCATTGATGAAAATGGTCATTAAGGTAAATCCCGCCAGTACGCCTGTTACGCCTAAGTTGCCGGTAACGTTAGCCCCTCCCGGAAAAATGGGGATCAGCCCGATGAGGTTGTTCAGGAAAATGAAAAAGAACAGCGTAAGCAGGTAGGGCAAAAAGCGCCTGTAATGCTTTTCGCCAATCGAATCGCGGGCAATATCGTCGCGAATGAATATAATCAGTGGTTCAAACAAGGATTGAATGCCTTTGGGCGCTTGTCCTTTTCTGCGCTTATAGGTTTTGGCAATGCTGATAAACAGCCACATAATGAAAGCAGAAGTAAGAAAGATTGAAAATACGTTTTTCGTAATCGAAAAATCCAGGGGCCTTACATCTGTTCCATCTTCAGCCTTTCGAACAATTTTTCCTGAATGACTTCCATCCTTGGCAATCCGATATCCTTTGTATGACGCATAACCATGCTTGAACTTAGAGGACATAAAAAAGTGCCATTCACCCTCGTCATAAAGTATTACCGGTAAGGGGATGCTGATATGCAAATCTTTGTAATCAGCAATATGCCAATCGTAAGAATCCACAATATGCGACAGGATTTTTTTCCCGGCATTGAATTCTTTTTTCTCTGCTTCGCCTTCTTGTTCAGCAGAAATAACAGGATTGCTGAAACAAATCATCAAGAAAAAGAGTAAACTCATCACTGAGCGCGCCTTTAAGCCTTTGTGGTAAGCCATTTATGTGCTTGATTCTGGGTTAGAAATTGGCTGCAATTTTACGAAAATCTGCCGGATTATGAAAAGCTTTTTTAGCACGAAGTTGTACTACAATCACCCGGAAATTGATTTAATATTGATAACCAGCACAATAAACAAGTTATTAACGAAAAAAAATCATGTTGCATTTGCAGATTGAATTACCGGAATAGCGATTTTTCATTGGTTTTTGCTATTTAGAACTGAAATAAATAGGCTATGCCCTTTACAAAGACACTGAAATTTCGTACTTTCATCACCGATTTTAAAACCAATTACCGATGAAAAACGCATTGTACCTTTTTGCTGTTTTGGGCTTGCTTTTTACAACTGCCTGTAGCGATTGCAAAGAAGAAACAAAACAAATTGACGAAATTGCCAAGATCGAAAACGTGCTTGAGAAATATTTGATTGCCAGTGAAAACCGCGACTTTCAAACAATCGAAAGCATTTGGGCTCCGGGCGACAGCATTATGTTGTTTGGGACCGATTCGCACGAAAAACTAATGGGCTGGCACAGTATCCGGAATGCTTTTCGCAAGCAGTTCAATACAATCAGCAACACATATATATCGATCAGCGACCGGTACATCAAAATCAACTGCTCCAACAATACGGCCTGGTTTGCCATCATTATGAATTATAACTTTATTCACAATGATGTGGCCCATAGTTTTGAGGGGGTCCGATTTACTGGTGTGCTCGAAAAGCAGGACGAAAAATGGTTGATGGTGCAGGGGCATCTTTCCTTACCGGCCAACCTGAATATTGGCAAATAATTGCGGGACGCTTATTCCTTATCTTTGCGGAATATTTTAAAATTGCCTTTTGTTATTAAAGGCAAACTTTTAGGTATATTATGAACCCAAATGCTTATCATTCATGCGTATAGTTTTATTTATCGGCCTTTTGTTCTTTATAGTATCGTGCCAATCCCCAACGGAACAAAAACAAAGCACACCAGCAGAACAGCCAAAGCAAATAGATACCATCCAGGAAGCCATTCAACCAAGTCAGCCTGATACGGCTACAGCAGCAGGGGAGGTTTCCTTAAAGGATCTGTTGAGCCCCGAAAGAGGCTTTGACAGCATTGGTCATGCGGCTTACCTGAAAGCAAGTGAAGCCGTGGAAAAAATGCAGAATGGCCATTTGGAAGAAGCCATTGATTTGTTTAAAGCATCACTTGAACTTAAACCCAATGTTGCGAAAAACATGTACAATATCGGTTCGGCCTATTACCAGATGGAAGACTATGGGCAAGCCTTGGTTTGGTTTAATCAGGCTGTTGAATTGGACCCTGCTGACACGGCTTCTCTAGTAACCATCGGTTTGATCCACTACAATCAGGGGCGCTTGCAGCAATCAATCGGGTATTTTGACAAGGCCCTTGCGCTGGATACCAATTTGTTCCAGATGTGGTACAACCGCGGCACGGCCTATGGGCGCCTCGAGGATTATGACAAGGCCATAGCCGATCTCAGCCGTGCCATCGAACTCAACCCTGAACATGGCAATTCTTATTTGAACAGGGGAGTGGCTTACCATTTCACCCAGAGAAAACCGGAAGCCTGCGCCGACTGGCAAAAGGCTGCCCAGCTTGGTGTGGTGGCTGCCAGGCAGTCGCTGCAGCGTTTTTGTGAGTAGCTATATATGGGCATGGGGTTTAGAAATGAATAAAAACAAGCTATCCAACATGCTTCAAGGCCTCCCGCCTGCTCAGGCCCGATAAGGGGGTGTTCTCAACAAAAGTTTTTACAGATTCAGGATTGGTACGGGCATATTGGCGCAGTGCCCAGCCAATGGCTTTCCGGATAAAAAATGCCTTTTCAGTGGCTAGCTTGCTTGCTAAATCAAAGAGCAGGTCTTCATCCGTTTCATTTTTGTATTTGAGTTGGAAAAGCAGACAGGCCCTTCGCAGCCACAAGTTTCCTGAATCCATCCACCGGACAAGTGTGGGGTCGCGCAGTTCGGGAAATCGCTTGAAATGATTGCCTGCCAAGGTTGGGGCTATAAAGTCAATGGTATCCCACCAGGATTTGTTTAGCATCATCCATTCAAACAGCAAAATGGTTTCGGACGGACATTTTTTGGATAATTTTTCCAATACTTCCATGGCAGCATATTGAAATTCGCGCTGTGGTTGTGCCCAGGCATTTTTTACAAGCTTATCTATTATTGAAATTTCAGGAAGGGCCCGAGTCTTTAAAAAGCCGGCCAATAACTCCCGTCTTTTCTGCGATTTTATACCATAAAAAGGACTGATGTGCTTCATATAAGCTTCGGCACCACGCGCAATTTCTTCATCGGCAAACTGCTCAAAAGATTGCTGCAAAGGGAGCCAGTAGGGGATTGGTAAATTACTCATAACACGACAAACTTAGCCTTATTTTGAGATTAAAATGACACTTTGCGTTAAATGTAATATCCTTCTTATTATTCATCCTTATTCTCTATAGCATTTAATTTCTTTATCATTTCTATGGCTCCGGTTTCTATTTTGGAAAAAGCAAACCACTTTTTGCCAAGGTCTTTCAGTGATGCCCCAAAATGGTACAATTCGCTTTGGTCTATAATTAGGAAGCGGTCATGGGCTTTTCTCAATTCTTTCAGTTCAATAGGTGCATATTGGGCATTGTGCTTTTATACGTCCAACAATAGCTGTTTGCTGATTGTGTTGGTGTAAATGGTTGTTGAAACACCTTTTTCACGTTTGGTAAGCAGGGTAAGTACGGAGTCGTCAATATAATTGTCAATCAGCACCAATGAACTTTCTGCGCTTCTAACCAGGTCAGAAACAAAGGTGTAGGCATCAAAAACCTGCCCGTCGAAGAAAATCCCTTGTTTGGGCTTCATGCTGTTTTCTTCAAGTGCCTTATAAACCAAATCTACTTTTTCTTCAGTTCGCAGCATTTTTTGTTCAAGCGTATCCATGCGCAAAAACAATTGTGAATTGGCAGAAATGTATTTTCGCATTTCAACAAAGGCTTTCACAATCCGAATACTTGCCTGAACCGCTGTTTCTGATTTAAGAATGCTTGCTAGCATGATGGCTCCATGTTCAGTAAAAACGTATGGATTTGTCCGTCGCCCTCCCCAACTTGAGGTCACATTTTGTGACTTCAAGTCAGTTTTTTTTAAGGTCACAATTTGTGACCTTAAAGCCATCCATTCTTCCGAGGTGAGTTGAAACCGAAAAGGAGAAGGAAACCTTTTCACATTTCTTTTGACTGCCTGGTTAAAAACCTTGGTTTCAACACCATAAATCTCAGCAAGATCACTGTCAAGCATCACCTTTTGATCCCTGATGATATAAATCCTGTTAACCAAGGGCTGAAATGCGGAGATCTGATTTTCTTTTGTCATTCAGTAATTGAGTTAAAAGGATATTATATTTTTAAACCAATTTTCTAGAGGCGGGCAAAGAACTTAACCGCCCGATATGGGAAACAAAACAAATCATTGCACAACAAATTTCGCCCGTATTGTCATCCCTCTATCATCCTTCAGTTCGGCTATATACAGCCCACTTTTCCAATGCCGGGTATCGATTTTAAGGGCAAGGCTATCTTCTACACGGCTGTTAAAAACCATGCTGCCATTGCTGTCAACAACCTGCAATTTTCCACTGCGATTGCTGTCCCAATGCAGGGTTACGGCTTCGGCTGCCGGATTGGGAAAGGCCTGCATCAATTTGTTTTCCAACGGAGAAGCCGAGCCTTCAAGACCAACCTGTGTGTCCCATACAGCCAGGGTGTATTGGCCAGGCAGCAGCTCATCAACAAAAATAAATCCTATATTCCACAAGCCTTGCCTGAACTGTGAAATATGCTGCCAATCAAGACCGGGATGAGGCCGGTAAAGCAGCACCACCGAATCGTTGGTAGAGGTAATCAGGCTTTGGTCCATAGTGGCCTGGTTGCTGTAGAAAAACCGGCCACGCATTTGGGTGCCTTCCGGAACAATGCCTTGCACTTCCCAATAGCGGTAGTCGGACAAGCGGAGTCCTTCAACAGCCTCCATCATGGAATCAGCAGGAGCCCAGTGATGTGTGAAGCGTACAAAGGCTGAATCCACAATTTCATCCACAAACAATTTGAAATACAATTTGGAATAGACATATTCGCCCGTTTCGGTGTACACGTAATCTTCATCTGTGGTGGCATCGCAACATTTGTCGTAAAAATCAGCCATCACCAGCAAGGGTTCAAAGTCAAGCATTTTAATTGAGTGTCCGTTTTGCCCGCTGAAGTGCACTGTATCAGTATGCAATTGCCAATTGGCATCCATAAAAGTGATCTCCAAGATGTTGTTGTTAGCTAAAAAGTCAACCCCTTTGTATTTCTGTTTGAGATAAATATGTGCCTCAAATTGATTGCCTTGCGGAATAAGCTGCATGCTGTCAATCGAAAAATGGGGGGTACCCGGGGTGAATACCCAGGCTTCAAAAAATGGCCCCATATCAATGCCTGTGTGATCGGAAAGAAAATCGCGCATATCTTCAGAGCTTGCGTGTGAATAGGCAAAAGCATCCAAATAGGCTTTAACTGCATCAAAAAAGACCTCTTCACCCAAATAGTTCATCAAGGTGTGGACAACTGTGGCCCCTTTATTGTAAACCGTTTTACCATAAACATATTCAGTGGGCACACCGGACAGGGGCAGGTAGGAGCCATCGGTGATATGCGCATCGCGCAATACACTGAAATGATTTTCGCGCACAGCATTTCGATAAGCGTCGGCGCCATACAGATGATTTTTATAATAATATTGACTAAAAGTGGCCCAGCCTTCGTTCAGCCACATATCGCCTTCGGTGGCACAAGTCACCTTGTTGCCAAACCACATATGCGATAATTCATGCACCAGGAGTTCTTCATAATCCAGATTGCCATTGATGGCAAAGTGGGGATAGGCAATATTTGTGACGTGTTCCATGGCACCAATAGCTGTTCCTGTATAACCAATCCTTTCCCAGGGATAGGGTGTCAGCTTGGTTTCAAAATCCTGCATTACTTCATGCAAATGGACAAAAGAACCGGCTACTTTATTGGTATCGGCCGGCCGGGTGTAAACAGTAACCGGAATATCTTGCTCAATACCGGCGTATGTATCAGCGTTCAGCACATAGTTGCCGGCTGCCACCGAAGCCAGATAAGTAGGTATGCTTTGCGACAAACTCCAATGCCAGGTGAAAGTACCATCTTCATTGTCGATCGTTTCCAACAGCAAGCCTCCGGCAATTCCGGTCATCCCTTCGGGTAGCGTAATCAGCACTTCGTAAGTGGCCCGGTCCTGAAAATCGTCCACACATGGAAACCAGGCTTTACCCAGATTGTGTGGGTTGCTTTCGAAACCTACGCCTAAGTTGAAGGCATAATTTCCCGAAAAATGAAATCCGCCCCAGCCTTCGCTGAAAGGTGCCCCCCCATAAAAAATGACAATAGAAAGTGTGTCGTCAGGGCCGTAGGTGTTGCCATCAGCCATGCGCACAACATCATCCTGTTGATAAAAATCAGTTGTTTTTATGCCATTGATAAAAACACTGTCAACCAGCAAATACTTGAGCTCAAGTGGAATATGATTTATTTCAAGTTTGGGGACCAAATTGATGGTGGTTACTGCCTGAAGGGTCTTTGCTGAAAAATCTACGTCGGTAAGATGGATGCGATAATGCAAGGCATCAATGCTATCGGCCACCGCTGAGCGACTGAAGGCATGCCGGTGGTTGCATGTTGTTTGAGAAAAAAGTGGAAAAGCAAAAATTACAACTAGCAAGCCACTGACCAATAACAGTAAATTCTTTTTCATAATGCCGGGGAATTAGGCTGTAAAATTAGGAGATTAAATACAGAATGACAAAACAGAATTGATTACTTTTGGCACAAAACCGTACAGTGCTGTTCAAATACGAACAACCGTTGTTGGTATGCGGACACAATTCAATTCTAAACAAGATAGAACCATACAGGTAAGTGTCTTTATATCAACTCTATGTGATTGTGGCACGTTTTTCGATGGAGCATTGTCATTGTTTTTTTTAAATGTATCAAAACCTATGAACACACACAGCCAGGATTTTAACGCCAAGCCGTTGCGCTTTGTCACACTTATTTCGATTTTATTGCTCATTATTTCGGGAAGTATTTATGCCCAGAAACGATGGACACTCGAAGAATGTATCAACCATGCATTGGAGCACAATATACGTATCAAGCAAAGTGTGCTCGAGGTAGAGAGCGGCGAAATAAACTTACTTGAAAGTAAGCTGAATATGTTGCCATCGGTCAATGCCGGTGCTTCGCATTCATTTGGTTGGGGCCGATCTATTGACTTGGCCACTTATCAATATGCCAACAATCAAACCCAACAAAGCTATTTCAATCTGAGCTCGGAGTTTGCCCTTTTCTCGGGCTTGCAAAAGCACAACACCATGAAGCAAAGGCGTGCTGACTATATGGCATCCAAATACAATGCCGATAAAATGCGCAACGATATTTCGCTCACAGTAGCGGGCTATTATCTGCAGATTTTATTTAGTCAGGAGTTGCTGAACAATGCCCGCAATCAGCTGGATGTAACCCAGCAGCAAATTGCACGCACACAGCGCCTCGTCGAAGCAGGCACCTTGCCACGGGGCAGCCTGCTCGAAATTCAGGCCCAGGGTGCCACCGAAGAGGTGAATGTGGTGAACGCCGAAAACCAACTCAATCTGGCTTACCTCGACCTTTTGCAATTGCTCGAATTGCAGGCTGACACTGAATTTGAAATCGATGTACCCGAACTCAGTGTTAAGGAATCGCCGCAATTGCTTCCTGTGCAAACTATTTATAACACAGCCCTCGATGTAATGCCCGAAATTAAAAGTGATGAATACAATGTGCTCAGCAGCGAGCATGCTTTGGCTGTTGCCAAGGGCGCACGTTTGCCCAGTCTGGGCATGTCGGCAGCCATAGGTACCAATTACTCCGATCAGATCAGATTGAGCAACAATCCGCTTGATCCGGCATTTAATGACATCAAATCGTTTGAAAACCAGTGGAAGGACAACCGCAGTACCACGCTCTCCATCCGATTGAACATCCCTATTTTCAATGGATATCAGATCAGCTCCTATGTGAACCGGTCCAAACTGGGCCTGATGAATGCTGATTACAACCTTGAGCTTACGCGCAACAACCTGCGTAAAGATGTAGAAACAGCCTTTGCGGATGCTGTTGCTGCCTATGCGGCTTTCAATGCGCGCCAGAAATCGCTCAATAGCTTGCGGGAAGCTTTTAAATATACCGAAGAGCGCTTTAATGTAGGTATGGTAAATGCCATCGATTACAATGTGGGCAAAAACCAGTTGAGTCGCGCCGAATCTGACTTGCTTTCGGGAAAGTATGATTATATCTTTAAGCTGAAAGTGCTGGACTTTTATATGGGACGCTCATTAACACTGGCAGATATGCAAGCCTTTATGGAAGATTAGCAAAGATTTATAACACAAAAAACCAAGGACATATTATTTTTGCAAGGCCGCAAGGCTTTGTAGCAAACCCAACACACACCAATGAAGAAGAAAAACTCAAACAACAAATGGTATATTATCATCGGGCTTTCGGTGGTATTGCTGATTGTTTTGTTGGTTGTTGCCAAAAACCGCAACCAGCATATTACAGAAGTAACTACAGAACTTGTTGAACGCCGCACCCTTATCGAAACGGTAGCTGCCAATGGCAAAATACAGCCTGTGCTTGAAGTTAAAATAAGCCCCTATATTTCAGGCGAAGTGGTAGAACTTTTTGTAAGGGAAGGCAATTTTGTAACCCGAGGCGAAAAGCTGGCACGCATCGACCCTACCCTCTATATTTCAAATTTGGAACAAGTGGAGGCATCGGTAAATTCGTCGAGGGCCAATATGGCCAATGCAAAAGCCAGGGTAGCACAAGCCGAGGCACAGTTTATCCGCACGGAACAAGACTATAACCGGAACGAAAAACTATGGAAACAGCAGGTGATTTCCGATGCTGACTGGGATGCTATTAAAGCCAATTATCAGGTAGCTACAGCCGAAACTGAAGCTGCGCGTGAAACGTTTAAA
>CAYTUA010000184.1:0-8456 GCA_964440855.1 uncultured Lentimicrobiaceae bacterium | reverse complement strand
AAGCATTACCGCGACCTGGCTTTTATGGGATTTGCAGAGGTGTTGCTCAACTTGGGGACCATATTGCACAATATGTCTTTTTGCAAGCGCGACCTGCTCACGTTCAAACCCGATGTGCTTATCCTCGTTGATTATCCCGGCTTTAATCTGCCCATGGCCAAATTTGCCCACAAGCATGGGATCAGGGTACATTACTATATTTCGCCACAGGTTTGGGCCTGGAAAAAAGGCCGTGTGCATACCATCAAAAAAGTTGTAGACAAAATGATGGTGATACTGCCTTTTGAAAAAGATTTTTATGGAAATTATGGTTTCGAAGTGGATTTTGTTGGCCACCCTTTGCTCGATGCTATTCAGCAAGAAGAAGTGAAAGCCAATGACTTTATTCAGGAAAATAATTTATCGGATAAACCCCTGATTGCCATGCTACCAGGCAGCCGAAAGCAGGAGATTTCGCGCATGCTGCAAGTAATGATGGAAATGATTCCTGAGTTTCCTGATTACCAGTTTGTAATTGCCGGTGCACCATCAGTGGATCTGGCTTTTTATGAAAAATTTACCAAAGAAAGGCCGGTTGTTCTTTTACAAAACCAAACCTATCCGCTTTTGAGGCATGCCAAAGCGGCGGTGGTCACTTCCGGCACAGCAACCCTCGAAACAGCCCTTTTTGGTGTGCCCGAAGTGGTTTGTTACAAAGGCAATAAAATCTCCTTTGAAATTGCCAAAAGGATTGTGAAGGTCAAGTACATTTCGTTGGTAAACCTCATCATGGACCGTGAGGTGGTAACAGAACTCATTCAGGATGAAATGAATGCTATTAGATTGAAGGATGAACTTGCAGGCATACTGCATGACAATGACCGCAAAAAACAACTGGAATCAGCTTATAAGGAATTGCGCCAGAAATTGGGTGGGGCAGGGGCTTCGGCCAAGGCAGCGCAAATCGTGGTAGGGGACCTTCAGTAGGGTTGCATAAATTTTTCTCCCAAGCTGTCCGGCAAGCCCCATCTCATTCAGCAATTACCTCTCTTTGTGCGGCTTAGTGGCTTGGTGGGCAATTTTTATATGATCATGATTTTTGCTTCCTGCGTGCCCATATCGGGCCATACCACAGCCAAAAGCCTGTAACAGTGAAAAGCAGCAAGGCGAGGCCGGTGAGGGTCATATAAACAAGTTTGAAAATGCCTTTTTCGATGTTCAGGTAATGGTCCACAATGGAACCATCATGTAAATCTTCAATAAAATCAGACCGTCTTTGCTCAATTTGAAGCAATTGCCCGGTAGCACCATCAAGATGAACTGCCCAATAGTGGTGTTTGAAAATGAATTTGGCAACACCTTTATCCTGCCGCAAGTCGATACGGTCGAGTTGCAATGATAAATCGGGTGAAACTTCTTGATGCAGAAAATAGCAGGCCTGACTTTGCAAACTGTCGAGCGGAAGCCACTCGTTTAGATTGGTGGAAGTGCCCGGAATTGTTGGTGCCTGAATAAGTCCATAACTATTTTTTTTCCAGCCAAGCAACAAACCCGTAATGGCAATCAACAAAAATGAAATGAATAAATAGGAGGCAGTTATACGGTGTATTCTTCTGAAATTTCTCAACAATTTAGTCTGGTTCTTTCGCTTGTGGTGTATCCTCATATGGCATCTTTCGAAGTAATTATTTTGTTGTGGCAAAGTATCCTTGAATGTTCTTCGGCACTTTGGGCGGGCAAAGATAGGCAAACCAGAAAATTGGCCATTTGGCCTAAATTGGCTATACTTGCAGATTATCTAAAATGCTTTATTCAAAGAAACAATTCCAATAAAAAATAACGACTATGTGGAAAGAAGAAAACAACAAGCTTACAAGAAGTTTCAATTTCAACACTTTTGTGGAAGCCTTTTCTTTTATGACGAGAGTGGCCTTGGTTGCTGAAAAAATGAACCACCATCCCTATTGGGTGAATGTGTATAATCGTGTTGATATACAACTAAGTACACATGATGCTGGAGATGTGGTCACGGAAAAAGACCGCACACTGGCGGCACGCATCGATGAACTATTTTCATGACAAGCGATCAGAAATAATGAAGCCCTGTTGCTGACATTATGCGTAGTTTTGCCGATTAAAAATGAACCGGCACCATGCAGTATCAGTATTATCAATTGTCAAACGGCATCAGGATCATCCACCGACAGACCAAGCAGGAGGTTGCCCATTGTGGTTTGATGGTTAACACCGGTTCGCGTGATGAGCTTTTGCAGCAGAATGGCATGGCCCATTTGATTGAGCATATGATTTTTAAGGGCACCCGCAAACGGAAAGCCTATCATGTGCTGAGCCGACTGGAGCATGTGGGCGGCGAGCTAAATGCCTTTACCACCAAGGAAGAAACCTGCATCCATGCTTCGTTTACAAAGCAACATTATGAGCGCACTTTGGAGCTGTTTGCTGATGTGGCTTTCCAGGCTACTTATCCGGTTCATGAATTGGAAAAGGAAAAAGATGTCATACTTGACGAGATCAACTCCTACCGCGATACCCCTTCAGAAGAAATATTTGACGAATTTGAAAACCTTGTTTTTGACGGACACCCCATCGGCAGGAATATCCTGGGTACCGAGGACAGTATAAAAGCCATAAAGCGGAATGATATTTTGCGATTTATACGCCTTAACTATAGCACCAATCGCATGGTATTGAGTTCGGTAGGGAATATCGCTTTTGATAAGCTGGTACGTTTGGCCCAAAAATATTTTGGGGATGTGCCCGAGCAAAAAACGGACAGCAGCCGCCATCGTTTTGAGAATTACCAGGCCCGCTTTGAACAAAGCGAACGGCAAAGTTATCTTTCGCATTGTGTGATTGGCAACCTGGCTTTTGAACGCAACAACCCGCTCAAACATGGTATGATCCTGCTGAATAACATTCTTGGCGGGCCGGGCATGAACTCGCGCTTGTATATGAATATCCGCGAAAAATTTGGCTTCACCTATGCCATCGAATCCCATTACCACTCGTATTCTGACACAGGCCTTTTTGTTATTTATTTAGGAACTGATCCCAAATCAGTGGATAAAACCATACGGCTGGTAATGAGAGAATTAAATAAGTTACGCAGCAGTAGTTTGGGTAGTTTACAGCTGCACCGTGCCAAACAACAGCTTATTGGACAATTGGCCATTAGCTTTGAGTCGGGCCAGGCCGAAATGCTCTCCATTGCGCGCAGTCATTTGATATTTGAACAGGTGGACACCATGCAGGATGTTGTGGCAAAAATCAACCGGCTATCGGCCGCACATTTGCTCGAAATAGCAAATACTACCTTTCACGAAGACCAATTGAGTACCCTCATTTTCAAGGGGAAAGACCAATAAGTCAAGCCGATTGGCCTGTGACGAAATATTTAACTACTTTTGCTTCAATACAATAACTTTGGCTTATGACCATTAAAACATTTTGTAACAGCTTGCTGATATTATTGCTTGGATTCGCTGCTACAGCCCAAGACAAGCCCGAAATTCTTGAGTTTGAAGTGCCAATCGATGTAAAGGAAGACAGGCGCTGGTACGAAACCGAAATCCTCGAAATTCACAAGGAAGATAATCTGGAAGCGGCGGAAGAGAATGATTTTACACTTAAATTGCTAAACGTCAGTCAATATAACCAGAGTTCACGTCTTGTGTTTGAGCTCACAAACCACACCGGCAATACAATCACCAATTTCTGGCTGCATGTTTCATTGCTCGACCGCAAGGGACTTTTCCTTTATCGGGAAGAACCTGTCTTTTTTGTAAACTTATTGCCGGGCAAAAAAGGTGTCACCGAGCTTTATTGTGAAAGTGTTGGAATAGAACAAATAGGTTATGTTGTAGTTTATCCGATGCTGTTGGAAAAAGACCGAACCGAGGTTTCTTTTGAAAAGGAAAAGGTGGAGCTTGTGCAGTTTCCTGATCTGCCCGTAAGATTGGCTTTTTATTCCGAATTCAATGACAGATAAGCAGATAGAGGATTATATCGAGGCACATTGCAGCCCCCAAGATGCAGTTTTGCACCAATTGTATCGCAAAACCCAGCTCGAAATGATTTTGCCGCGCATGATTTCAGGCCCTGTGCAGGGTAAGTTTTTACAAATGATTTCGCAGATGATGCAACCCCGCAGGATTCTCGAGATTGGCACTTTTACAGGCTATGGGGCTATTTCTCTTGCCAAAGGCCTTTCGGCAGACGGCAAGCTGATTACCATCGAAAAAAATGAGGAACTGGAAGATACAATTCGCCAATTTGTTGACAAATCAGGCAATAAAGGTAAAATTCAAGTGATGTTTGGCGATGCCCTCAAAATCATTGGCGAACTGGATGAATGCTTTGATATTGTTTATATTGATGCCGACAAAGCCCATTATACCAGCTATTACGAGCTTGTGATAGATAAAGTAAGGCCGGGGGGCATTGTTTTAGCAGACAATGTGCTGTGGGGTGGCAAGGTGCTAAACCCATCCGAAAATGACCCTGACACCCAAGCCATCGTGGCATTTAATACGTGTGTAAAGGAAGACCACAGGGTGGAACAGCTTATCCTGCCACTTCGTGATGGGCTGATGGTGATCAGAAAAAACTGAAAAACAGGCCAAACAACCAATATCATTCCTTATCTTTGCTGGTTCATTTTTTCACTTTTTCAGATAAAACGAATATGAGCAGAATTAAAGTCCACGATAAAGAATTTGAGTTGTATATTCCTCAAGACCAGATCGAACGCGCTATTTCGAGGCTTGCCGATGAAATAAACCGTGATATGGCCGGTAAAAATCCACTTTTTTTAATTGTCCTGAATGGCGCTTTTATGTTTGCTGCTGAACTGTTCAAGCATGTAAATATTGAATGTGAAATATCATTTGTGAAGCTTTCCTCTTATTCCGGAACTACTTCCACCTCGGTGGTAAGGGAACTTATCGGACTGGATCATTCTATTAGCGGACGCAATATTGTGCTTGTTGAGGACATCATCGACACAGGGCTTACCATGCTTTTCACAAAGGAAAAATTACGCAAACTTGAAGCCAAGGATGTGAAAATAGCTACACTGCTTTTCAAACCCAAAGCCTTTCAGCAAGATTTTCATATTGAATACATTGGCATGGAGATTCCCAATGATTTTATTGTAGGATATGGCCTCGATTATAATGAGCACGCACGTAACCTGCCTGATATTTATAAAATAGCAAACTAAATAAACAACAAAACCGCCATTATGCTCAACATTGCATTATTCGGCCCTCCCGGAGCCGGAAAAGGAACTCAAAGCAAATTGCTTCAGGAAAAGTACAACCTAACCTATATTTCTACCGGTGATATCTTGCGCGAAGAAATTGCAGCGGGGACCGAAATCGGCAAGGAAGCCAAAAAGATTATCGATAAGGGTGGGCTGGTGCCTGACGAAATTATCGTTCAGATTATCGAAAAAAAGGTGACTGTCAACCTCGAAACAAGGGGAATCCTCTTCGACGGTTTCCCCCGGACCATCGTGCAGTGCTATATACTGGAAGGCCTTTTGCTGAAAATGAACACCACCCTCACTTGCATGCTCAGCCTGGAAGTACCTGATGATGAACTGATGAAACGCATGCTTGAGCGCGGCAAAACCAGTGGCAGGGCCGATGACAACGAGGAAGTTATCAAGTATCGCTTGCAGGAATACGATAATAAAACCAAACCAGTTGCCGAGTTTTACAGCGAGAAGAAAAAGTATTTTCCAATCAACGGGGTTGGTAGCGTTGATGATATATTCGGTCAGTTGACCAAAACCATTGAAAGCACATTTACACACGACTATTTCAATGTGGTGTTGCTGGGGAAACCTGGTTCAGGAAAAGGGACGCAAGGCGATATTTTAGCCAAAAAGAATAACCTCATTTATATTTCAACAGGCAAACTGCTGCGTCGCGAAATTGCTGCCAATACAGCTATCGGTAAGATTGCCAAGCCATTTATGGACAAAGGCGAAATTGCACCTGATGAATTGGCAATTAAATTAATAGAACGCGAAATCCAAAAGAACCCCGCTGCCCAAGGTTTTGTTTTTAAAGGTTTCCCGCGAACAATTGTACAGGCTTATATTCTGGACGGCTTGCTCCGCCGGCTCGACACCAGTGTGAGCTGTATGATCAACCTGCGCCTGTCAACCCTCGATTCAATCAAACGCCTGCACGAACGCAGCAAAACAGAGCGCTCGCGCACCTACGACCATAGTATGGATATGATACTAAATAGGTTGGATGAGTATGAGAAAAAGACGAAGCCCGTTATTGAGTATTACAAGCGTCAAAACACCTATTTCTCAGATGTTGATGGCGCGGGCACAAAGGAGGAGGTGTATGGCCGACTGGAGGATGCAGTGAAAAAAGCCTACAAAAAGAAATATTAGTTATTTAGCAAAGAAAATACATGTCCGGTTCAAATTTTGTTGATTACGTAAAGATTTTCTGTCGTTCAGGAAAGGGAGGGCCCGGTTCGAGGCATTTTCGGCGCGAAAAATTTATTCCCAAAGGCGGCCCCGATGGCGGCGATGGTGGTCGTGGTGGCCATATCATCCTGAAAGGAAATGCGCAGATGTGGACCCTTCTGCATTTGCGCTATACCAAGCATTTGCACGCCGGACATGGGGAGTCGGGAAGCAAGCAACGCAGCTCGGGCGCCAGTGGTGAGGATGTGGTGATTGAAGTGCCCATCGGCACAGTTGCCACCAATACCGAAACAGGCCAGCAAGTAGCAGAAATCTCCGAGGATGGTCAGGAAGTGGTATTGATTTCAGGGGGCAGGGGAGGGCTCGGAAATGTCCATTTCAAATCATCTACCAACCAGGCACCGCGCTATGCACAACCCGGCGAGGACAGTACCGAGGCATGGATTATTATCGAACTGAAACTGTTGGCTGATGTGGGCCTTGTGGGCTTCCCCAATGCTGGAAAGTCAACCCTGCTTTCCACTATTTCGGCTGCCAAGCCCGAAATTGCCGACTATCCATTTACAACCCTTACGCCAAACCTCGGAATCGTTAGCTATTACGATTACAAGTCTTTCGTCATGGCCGATATTCCTGGAATAATAGAAGGGGCTTCCGAAGGCAAAGGGCTGGGATTACGTTTTCTACGTCATATCGAACGCAATTCGGTGCTGCTCTTTATGATTCCTGCCGATGCCGAAGATATCAAGGGGCAATACAACATCCTGCTGAACGAACTCACCGCCTTCAACCCCGAATTGCTTGATAAGGACAGGGCGTTGGCCATTACGAAAAGTGATTTGCTGGATGAAGAACTTAAAGCCGAAATACAAGGCAATTTGCCCGATTTACCCTACGTATTCATCAGCTCTATTACTGGCGATGGCATAAAGGAATTGAAGGATATGCTGTGGAAACTCCTAAATCCGGTGAGTGAGGAATAGGGGTGTCCCAAAATGTTTATCTTTATCCTCCATTTTCACCATTGTTAACCCAAAGCCACAGGTATGAAAAGAATATTTTTTTCGTTTTTTTTGTTAATGGCACCTGCCCTGATGTTTTCACAGTCGGGGCAGCTTACCGATTCGTTGAGACTGATCAGGAACGAAAATATCAAATACCTGCTCGATTTGCGTTTTCGGGGTGGGACCGGCGAATTTGAGCGCCAGCTTGTAGCTGCTGTTGATTATCCCGATATGGCACGTCGTGAATGTGTAGTGGGGGTGGTAATTTTATCTTTTACAGTGAGTTGCGACAATGAATTGGGCGATTTCAGGATGCGCAACCCTTTGGGCTTTGGCTTTAATGAAAAACTGAATGCCTTTTTCACCTCCACAGAATACAATTGGAATGCCTGCTCGGACGATCGCTACACCCGCTTTGAAATTCCGGTGGCTTTCACCTTGTCGGGAACCGAAACCAATGCAAAGGGTTTTATTACCGTTGAGGGCGAAAACCCGGGCTATAAGTGCCGCAGCGACCAGCATTATTTGGATCGGTACGAACGATATATGGAAAAGGGCCGCAAGCGCAAAGCACTCGAAATGATTGATATACTTGTCAGGCGCGATCCACTCAACAATATCTATACAAAATGGAAGCGCGAACTTCTCAGCAATAACGAATAGCAGCCTACCATGTTAGAATTTTTGAATACCATTGATACCCAACTGTTTTTGTTCCTCAACGGATTGAATCACCCGCTGATTGATCCCATCATGGTTTTTGTTTCAGGCAAGCTGAGCTGGATTCCGCTGTATGCCTTTTTACTCATTGTTTTGATCCGGAAATACAAATGGCAAACCATTCTGCTTTTACTGGTTATCTCCATCTTAATTACCCTTTCGGATCAATTATCTGTAAAGGCCTTTAAGCTGGTTTTTGAGCGGCCACGCCCTTGTCACGAGGCTGATTTGCAAGCCTTGATCCATTTACCCGCGGGACGTTGTGGCGGGGGTTTTTG
>CAYTUA010000183.1:0-3097 GCA_964440855.1 uncultured Lentimicrobiaceae bacterium | reverse complement strand
ACAGCACCGCATTATCCGTGTTCAGGGCTGTGTTGTAGCCTTCATTCCAGGGCATAATGGTTGGATTAAATGGGATGTTTAGTTGATCACAGATTTCTTCAAGCAGTTCGGGGGCGAGGCCAGTAATTTTACCATCGAGACTGTAATTGAGGGGCTTGTAGTTTTCGGTGATAAATTTTAAATCGTAATGATACTTTTTTTCGCTGTCTTTTTGACATTGTGCAAAAAAGAGCATGGCAATAATTGAGAACAGGCTTAGTGTTAAAAATTTCCTTTTCATAATCTGGTTTTGTTTGTAGTGCATAATTCATGCAAATATAGTGTTTTCAGTCTTTTCGACCTACAAATGAAATGGTAAGAATATTAATTGAACAGATTGGTTGGCAATCAGTGCGCATTTTTGGACACTACATTATTATCTGTTTTTTTGTATATTGTGCCTTTAAAAAACAGGCAAGATGAAGAAGATAATTGCAGTTGTGTTGATCGTTTTTATTGGACTGCCACTGTGGGCACAGAACTATGAGCGCTTGCGCAACAATATGGTTAGCAATCAGATAGCTTCACGGGGCATCACCCACAAGCCAACACTTGATGCCATGCGCAAAGTGGAGAGGCATTTGTTTGTACCCCAGCGCAGTCAAGCCCGCGCCTACGACGACAACCCCATGCCGATTGGTTACGGGCAAACCATTTCACAGCCGTTTATTGTGGCCTATATGACCCAGCTGGTCGATCCGCAACCGGGTCACCGTGTGCTCGAAATTGGAGCTGGATCGGGTTATCAGGCAGCTGTTTTGGCCGAGATTGTGGAGGATGTTTATACCATTGAAATCGTGCCGGAACTGGGCGAACAGGCTAAAACACTTTTAAATGATCTGGGTTACAGCAATGTGGAAGTGATTGTTGGCGATGGCTATCATGGGCTCCCTCACAAAGGCCCTTTTGATGCCATAGTGGTAACGGCAGCAGCCGAATACATCCCGCCACCATTGATTGAACAGCTCAAGGAAGGGGGGAAAATGATTATTCCGGTAGGTTCGCCTTTTATGGTGCAGACCCTTATCCTGGTGGAAAAACTGGAAGGTGAAATTAAAACGACCAACCTGATGGCCGTGCGTTTTGTGCCTTTTACCAGGAGCAAAAAATAGATCTTTTTGGAAGACAGGAATGAGCTTACGATATGAAAGGCAGAAATCACAAATGGAACAATGGGAATGAATAAACGTTTGTACACAGCCATCGGTCTGCTTTCGGCTTCGATAATCGCATTTCAGCTTGCCCTGATGCAGATTTTATCCATCAGCCAATGGAACCATTTTGCCTATATGGTGATTTCGGTGGCGTTGTTGGGCTTTGGCGCGAGCGGCACAGCCCTCACATTTTTAAAAAATTGGTTGACAAGGCATATACAATTAAGTTTGCCGGCCCTGTTGCTGCTTACAGCTATAAGTATGGGCCTCATTATGCATTTTTCAGGCCAGGTATTTGGTGGCTTTGATTCCTATTTGCTTTTTTTGGACAAAAGCCATATCTATGGACTGATCTTGAGTTATTTTGCGCTGTTTGTCCCTTTTTTTCTAGGGGCAATGGCCATTGGCCTGGCTTATTTGAATTATGTGTCGCGCATAGGCACACTTTATTTTGCTGATCTGTTTGGATCAGGCTTGGGTGGCCTGCTGATGCTGTTGCTTTTGTGGCATTTTGCACCCGCAAGCCTTCCTTTTGTGATTGCATTGCTTCCCTTATTGGGTGGTATTTTGCTTCTTCAAAAGCATAACTTTTTACGAAGTTTGTATTTTCTGATTCCGGCAATGCTTGTTCAGTTTTATGGATTTAAATCCACACCTGTGCTACCCATGTCGCAATACAAAAGCCTGGCGCGTGCCATGCTGTTGCCAGGTGCTGTTGTAGTAGAGGAAAAAACCAGCCCCTTTGGCGAAATGAAACTGATTCAAGCCGAAGCCTTGCGTTTTGCCCCCGGACTTAGTCTCACTTACACCAAGTCACTGCCTGTGCGGCAAGCCCTATATAACAATGGCAACTGGTATGGTCCATTGGTGGATTTTGGTGTGGGCGACAGCAGCCATTTTCTGGATTATGCCACGAATGCCCTGCCTTTTGTGATTTCGAAGCCTGAAAAAGTCATGATTCCTGATGCAGGCACAGGACTTTATGCCGCGCAAGCCCTCGCGCGTGGATCTGCCTCCATCACGGCGGTGGAACCCAACAAGGTTGCTATTGATTTATTGAAAAAGCATATGCCTTTTCCAAAGGAGCACATCCATATTGTGAATATGCACCCACGTAGTTACCTGATGGCCGACACCAGTAAATACGACCTGATCATTCTGCCAGTGATCGAATCTTTTGGTGGAAGTTCGGGCATCAATGCATTGCAGGAACAATACCTTTTCACCTTGGAGGCTTTTGCCGAAATGTGGGATCGTTTGTCAGCGGATGGGATGATAGCTGTTACCGTTTGGATGGATTTTCCGGCACGAAACAGCCTCAAAATGTTAGCAACTTTGGTTGAAACGGCTGTGCAAAAGGCTCCCGGAAATGCCGAAAACCACATAATGGCCATAAGGGGCTGGGGCACCCTCACCATGGTTTTAAAGAAATCAGCTGTTGAAACCGCTGAAATAGAGCGCGTAAGGGTCTTTTGTAAATTGCGCAATTTTGATCCATTGCTCATGCCCGGCATCGAGACCGGTGAAAGGGCGTATTACAACCTTTTGCAAGATGATGGCTTTTTTGGATTGGTCGATCAGCTTGTTTCGGGAAACCGTAAGGATTTGTATGATAATTACAATTTTCAGATCAGACCGGCAACAGATAGCAGGCCCTATTTCTCCCAATTTCTAAAAATAAACCGTTTGCCCGAAATGAAGGAAATCTTTGGCCAGTCGGCGGTGCCCTTCCTCGAAGTGGGCTACCTGATTGTGCTGCTCACGCTGGTTCAAATCACTGTGGCTGCTTTACTACTTATTATCATACCATTGCTTTTCATGGGGTTCAAGGGAGGGGGCAAAGCTTATGCCCTGCTTCATTTCAGTGGAATTGGTATCGGGTTTATGTTTGTAGAAATCATCCT
>CAYTUA010000182.1:0-8000 GCA_964440855.1 uncultured Lentimicrobiaceae bacterium | reverse complement strand
TATGACAACCACATTGGCGGATTTGAAAGAAGGGGAAAAAGGCATCATCACCAAAGTAAAAGGGAGGGGTGCTTTTCGCAAGCGCATTATCGAAATGGGTTTTGTGGTTGGAAAACAAGTTATTGTAATTAAAAATGCACCACTTTTAGACCCCATTGAGTACAATATCATGGGCTATGAAGTGTCGTTGCGTAGAAGCGAAGCCCGCTTGATAGAAGTTTATTCAGGCATTGACCCCATGCTTATTAATACCCCCGCTTATTATGGGGTGCAGGAGCTTGAACAATCGCTGCGATTGCGCAATGGAATCCGGTCCAAAGAGATCAACATCGCCCTTGTGGGCAACCCGAACTCTGGTAAAACAACACTTTTTAACCATGCATCCAAATCGCGTGAGCGCACAGCCAATTACAGCGGGGTAACAGTGGAGGCCAAAACGGCTGATTTTAAACTTGAAAACACCGATTTTAAACTGGTTGACTTGCCAGGCACATATTCAATCACTTGCTACACACCAGAAGAACTGTATGTGCGCAACTATATCTTCGAGCAAATACCTGATATCGTCATCAATGTAGTGGACGCATCCAATCTGGAACGTAACTTATACCTGACCACCCAGCTCATTGATATGGATATCAAGGTGGTGATTGCCTTGAATATGTATGATGAGTTCTCTGAAAAGGGTGATCAGTTTGATTATGAAAGTCTTGGTAAAATGATTGGTATCCCCATCGTGCCTACTGTAAGTTCCAAAGGCACCGGTATTAAGGATTTATTTGAGCGCACCAGGCAAGTACATGAGGACAATGATCCCGATATCAGGCATATTCATATCAATTATGGTCAGGAAATTGAAAGTGCGATACGAAGAATACAAGCTTTAATCGCGGTTGAATCGAATAAGCATATCATCAATGTAATATCGCCCAGGTACCTATCCATAAAACTGCTGGAAGCGGATACAGAAGAATGGAAAAGTATAGAGCTCTGTGCTAATTATTCTGAAATCAAAGCTGCTGTAGAAAAAGAAACGGTAAGAATAGAGGCGCTCTATAACGACAATCTGGAAACCATTATTACAGACGCAAAATATGGCTTTATTGAAGGTGCGCTGCGTGAAACCTACAAGCCCGCCGAACAACCCAAAACAACAAAAAGCCGATTGATTGACCGCATACTAACCAACAGGCTTTTCAGTTATCCCATCTTCGTTTTGATGATGTGGTTTGTATTTCAAGCTACATTTATCCTGGGCGATTATCCCATGCAATGGATTGAAGGCCTGATAGGTTGGCTGGGAAGCATGGCCCACCAGTTTCTGCCCGCTGGCATGTTTCGGGATATGCTGATTGATGGCATCTTAGGAGGCGTTGGAGGCGTTGCTGTTTTTCTTCCTAACATATTGATTTTGTTTTTCTTTATTTCCCTGATGGAAACCACAGGCTATATGGCGCGGGTGGCCTTTATTATAGACAAGCTGATGCATAAAGTGGGCCTGCATGGCCGATCGTTTATCCCATTGCTGATGGGCTTTGGGTGCAATGTACCGGCCATTATGGCAACACGCACCATCGAAAACCGAAGCGACAGACTCGTCACCATGATGATACTTCCCTTTATGTCATGCAGCGCAAGATACCCTGTTTATATACTGATTATCAGCGCTTTCTTTACAGCTTATCGTGGTACTATGCTTTTTGGTATTTACCTTACAGGCATTCTTATGGCAGCCATTATGGCGGTGGTTTTGCGTAAAATATTTTTCCGGAAGGAGGAAATGCCATTTGTAATGGAGTTGCCTCCTTACAGAATGCCAACACCTCGTGCCATCTTTAAACATACCTGGTTCAAAGGCTTGCAATATCTCAAAAAAATGGGAAGTATAATCCTGCTTGCCTCCTTGATTATATGGGCTTTAGGCTACTTCCCAAAAGGGCAACACATTGACGATCAGTATGATTTGAAAATTGAATCGCTAACAGCCGAAATGGAGGAGCGCAAAAGGGAATTATCTGCGAACGATACGGAGGAACTAACTTTTCTCCAGCAAGAATACGATGAAATCATCAACAAATTAGCCAATGAACGCATGAGTTTGAAACAGGAAAACTCAATTATTGGCAGGATTGGCCATTTTATCGAACCGGCAATCAGACCCTTGGGGTTTGATTGGAAGATGGGCGTAAGCTTGCTTGCCGGATCAGCTGCCAAAGAAATTGTGATTTCCACAATGGGTGTGCTTTACCAAACAGGGCCAGACGATGAGGTAACCGAAGGTTTGGTGACAAAATTGCGCGAACAGAAATATGAAACAGGGCCAAAAGCCGGGGAGCCTGTCATCCGTCCACTTACAGCCCTTTCATTTGTCATTTTTATCCTTATCTATTTTCCATGTATTGCCGTTTTTGCCGCCATTAAAAAGGAATCCGGCCAGTGGAAATGGGCTGTATTTACAGCAGTTTACACCACAATAATCGCTTATTTAGCCTCTCTTGCCATCTTCCAGATTGGCAGCATACTGGGCTATTAAACCGGTTGTAGAATACCTGTTTATAAAAAGAAGATTTTTCCTGGCGATTAGATTCAAGTTTTTATATATTTGTGTCGAAAACAAACACAAAACAAGTATGAGAATCTTGATTGCGGAGGACAACCCGCTGAATCAAAAAATCATTATGGCTTACCTTAGAAGCGATCAGCATGAGATTGTGCTTGCCGTTAATGGCAGAATTGCTTTTGAGCAATTTCAAATGGATAATTTTGACTGCATATTAATGGATCTGCACATGCCCGGTATGGATGGTTTTGAAGCCACAAAAGCCATCAGGGAAACTGAAAAAGGTGCTGCAATTCCTATAATAGCCGTTACAGCAAGTGCCCCTTACGAGGACAAGCAAAAATGCTTTGATGCCGGCATGGATGATTTTTTACAAAAACCTATCAGGCACAGCGATCTGAAGCGTGTAGTAAGTAATGTGGAATCAGGAGAATACAAAAAAAAACATGAATCATGAAAGTAATTAATAAAGAATCCCTTTTAGAAACTTTTCAATATTTTGACAAGCCAATTGTGGTTGAAATAATCGATATTTTTATCAATGAGCAACCAACACGGATGCAAGCAATTGAAAAAGCCATTCAAAACAAGGATTTTGAGACAATAAAATTTGAAGCCCACAGCCTGAAAGGGGTTATTGCCAATTTTGTAGCTGAGCTACCTCACAACCAGGCACGTGACCTCGAAATGAAAGGCAAGGAAGAAGATGCTAACGGGCTTGAAGAATTGCTGGAAGCCTTAAAGAAATCAACATCCGACCTGGTTGATGACTTGAATGAACTCAGACCAGATTTTGTTGAATAGACAGACTGCTTTAATCCACTAAATCAACGTTTTCCATCAATCCGGTTGAGGGCTTGTATAGCCAGGGAATAATTTTCCCTTTTATTGAGTACTTCACGATACACCTCCTGAGCGGCCATCACGCGCCCCAATTCTTCCAGTGCCAGGCCTTTGTTAAACAATGCTTCTACATAATTGGGATCTACAAGCAAAGCTTCATCAAAATACTCTATGGCCTTTTCATATTTCAGGAAATAAACCAAATTGAGGTAGCCCAGGTTGAACAACACATGCTTATTACCCGGTTGGCGCATCAATATGGTATCATAGTGCAGCACTGCTTCATCCAGATAGGCATGTTCCTGATAATACAAAGCCAACTGGTAACGTGCTTGCAGCGACTGCGGATATAGTTGGATGGCTTTGTTTAAGTATTGCTCAGCCAATTCGTTGTGCCTGGCCGTATAAATGGCGCCCAATTGAATCAGTGGCTCATAAAAATCTTCGCGTTGATTGAGTGCCAGTTGAAAATTACGAATGGCCTGCGTGGTATCTTTTCGGCTCATATACAACATCGCCCGCACATAGTAGGCCTCCGGGTTGAAGGAAGAAAGGGCCAATGCCTGGTCAATGTAACCCATTGCCAACGAATGGTTTTGCAAAAGCAAATTGAGCTCAGCCATTTTGATATGGGTGCGTGTATCTTCTTTGTCCACTTCAAGGGCACGTAGCAGGGCCGCATTGCAATTATCGGGCATCCCCATAGCGAAATAAATATCAGCCAGTATCAGAAAAACATCCACATTGTCCTCATTGAGGTCCATCGATTTGTTTATATCCTGCATGGCTTTGTTGATCTGTCCCAACTCAAGTTGCATTTTAGCCCTTTTGAGATACAACTCATAATTAAGGCTGTCTTTTTCGAGCTCTTGGTTGAGTTCCTTCATTTCGCCATTGCCGACATACAAAGATTCGCCAGCCCCTCCACTTTCCGTATTGGAACCACAGCTGGCAAATAATACCAACATAAATACAACTATAATCGATGTCAAAATCTTCATTGGAGTCAATTTACTTTCTTTCAGTTGTTTGAAAATTTTCTATTATCCAAACACTGCCCATTCAAAAACATTAAAAAAGCAAAGCTGAATTGATTAACCGCTCGCCAGCAGTGCTTCCCTGATTTTAGTTTCCAATTCGTCAGCCAGTTCGGGATTTTCTGCCAGGAGGGATTTTACTGCATCCCGACCTTGTCCAAGTCTGGTTTCACCATAGCTGAACCATGAGCCACTCTTCTTGACGATATTGTGCTCAACACCCAAATCTATGATTTCGCCAATGCGCGAAATCCCTTCACCATAAACAATGTCAAACTCTGCTTTTCTAAATGGCGGGGCTACTTTATTCTTAACTACTTTCACTTTAGCCCTGTTGCCCAATATATTCTCACCGTCTTTGATCTGGCTAACTTTGCGGATATCAAGCCGCACTGAGCTGTAAAACTTGAGGGCATTGCCACCGGTAGTGGTTTCGGGGTTTCCAAACATTACGCCAATTTTCTCACGTAACTGATTGATAAATATACAGATGCTACCCGTTTTACTAATTGTGGCCGTCAGCTTACGCAAAGCCTGCGACATCAAACGCGCCTGCAAACCCATTTTGGAATCGCCCATTTCGCCTTCAATTTCGCTTTTTGGCGTAAGGGCTGCTACTGAGTCAATTACAATTACATCAATGGCAGCCGAACGGATCAGGCTTTCAGTAATTTCAAGGGCTTGTTCACCATTGTCGGGCTGCGAAATAAGCAGGTTTTGCACATCCACACCCAATTTTTGAGCATAAAAACGATCGAAGGCATGCTCCGCATCAATGAAGGCTGCAATACCACCCAATTTTTGTGCTTCAGCAATCACATGCAAAGCCAGTGTGGTTTTTCCAGAGCTTTCCGGTCCATAAATTTCAACCACACGGCCTTTTGGCAAGCCGCCTATGCCCAAGGCATGGTCGAGTGAGATAGAACCGGTGGAAATAGACTCAACCTTTTCAATGGCATTGTCGCCCAGTTTCATTATGCTCCCCTTGCCATAGGCTTTTTCGATATTGCCCAGCGTAGCCTCGAGGGCTTTCAGTTTGTCCTGCCTTAATTTATCAGCGGCTTCCTTTGCTTTTTCGGTTGTCATAAGTGGTGGTGTTAAATTCTAAATAAATATAATAAACAGATTTACAAGTGTTTGCATTTAAAAGCTTTGCAAAGATAATAAAGTCTTACATACAAAAATCATCCATTATAGCGGTAAGCAAAAAGCGGTGATACAAGCCTATGCTTTATCATACAAGGCAAAAATCTGCTCGGCATGTTGATCTGTTTTCACCTTGGCTATCACTTCTTCTATCAGCCCGTCTTCGCTGATAACAAAGGTAGAGCGCAATAAACCTTCGTATGTTTTGCCATACATCTTTTTCTCCCCCCAGGCTCCATAGGCTTTAACAATTTGGAGCTCAGGATCGGCCAATAAGGGGAAGGGTAAATTAAATTTGGCTGCAAATTTCTTGTGCGAGGCTATCGTATCGGGGCTAACGCCTAATACCACAAAACCCTTCGACATCATGGCTTCATAGTTATCACGCAAACTACAGGCCTCCTTGGTGCAGCCGGGGGTATCGTCCTTGGGATAGAAATATAGAACAACTTTCTTTCCCTTGTATTGAGAAAGGCTTATTGTATTACCATCTTGATCGTTTGCACTAAAATCAGGTGCTTGTTCTCCTTTTTGTAACATAGTAAGTCGGGTTTTTATGAGTCGCACAAAAATAGGCGAAATTTATCAAGATAGCTGAGTGCTTGCTGAGGGCTTTCTTAAAATTGGTTAAATTTCAAGCTTTTTCTGCTCCTTTTGAAACCACTTGCAAACAGGGGTTAAACCACATGAACCGCAGAGGGGCTTGCGTGCCTTGCAAACATAGCGGCCATGCAGGATCAGCCAATGGTGGGCTTTGGGAATAATGGCTTCCGGCAGGTATTTTACCAGCTGAAGCTCCGTTTGCAATGGATTTTTAGCGCCAACAGTTAAGCCTATACGTGCGGCCACCCTGAAAACATGGGTATCAACAGCCATAGCCGGTTTATCAAAAACGACCGAAGCAATTACATTGGCAGTTTTCCGCCCTACTCCCGGAAGCTTTTGAAGCTCCTCAACGGTGGAGGGTACTTGCTCTTGAAACTCATTGACAAGCATTTTGGCCATGTTCAATAAATTTTTGGCCTTGTTATTGGGATAGGAGCAGGCTTTAATCAAACTGTAGATGGCCTCCTGGTTGGAGCTTGCAAGCGCTGCTGCCGTAGGATAAATTTCAAAAAAAGGGGGTGTTATAATATTTACGCGTTTATCAGTACATTGAGCCGACAGAATAACAGCTACCAACAATTCATAAGGTGAGTTGTAGTGCAGTTCCGTTTCGGCAACAGGCATCTGCTCGCTAAAATACGCGATCAGAAAATCAAATTTCTCTTTTCTTTTCACCAGGGCATTTTCAAAAAGTAAACACGGTCATATAAGTCAAAAAAGCGGACGCCTTTGGTGACCGCTGCTGACCAATTCAATCATTCATTTTCAGTTGATAATCACCTCTTGCGATCCGCCGGATATAGTTGGTATCACTTCGAGTGCGCTGGCATAGCCAAGTACATTGCGCAAAGCTTGCTTGCCTGGCTTCGCCTTTTTATATACATCTCTGAAAGCGCGTCCGATATCGGATTGCAAACGGCTGTGAAACTGATTGGTAAGTTGAATGGAATGGGTTGGGGTAAAGCTTTTATTCATAAGCACTTTTATGTTTGGTTATCAATTACTATCAGCCAAACGACACAAACCACAATCTTAGTATTTATGTTGATACTATTTTAACAAAAATAATTTGTTGTTAATCATAACGTGTTTTAAATAAAGTATATACATAAACACAAACCTTATACCAGGCAATATATAGTATTCCTTATCCGGGCGATTGTTTTATGGCTATTTGCAGCTATGCTTTCAAAAATGAGCTTAGCCGCCAATATTGCTAAACTGATTGGATTGGTTGATGGAACCACAAGCAGGTTTGTTCGATATGGCTGCCCGATAGGCATTTTCGATGCCCATTTCGCGGATGTTGTAGCGCAAGTCGGTGAACAAGCAAGGTTTGAGATCGCCATTGGCGGTCAGGCGCATGCGGTTGCAGCTTGCACAGTGGCCACCATCGCCGCCATCAACGACAGAAAACTGGCCTTTTTCGAGGTTCATCTCGGTGATGAAGCGGGGGATTAAACCATTGGCTTCGCAAAAGGCCTTTACCTGCTTTGCATCTGCTTCATTGGCATTTTCCTTTACCACACAATTTATTTTATTTGGCTTAAGACCAGCCTTTTTAGCACTTTCTATCCCCCTGAAAACCGACTGAATCTCCCCTCCCCTGGTGATCAAACGATATTTTTCAGGATCAATGGTGTCCAGGCTGATGTTCACGCGTTGCAAACCTGCTGAAGCCAATGCGGCTGCATACCGCTCAAGCAGCACGGCATTGGTTGTCATAGCGAGTTCCTGTATGCCTTTTATAGCTGCAATTTCACGCACCAAAGTGGTGATGTCGCGCCTTACCAATGGTTCCCCGCCGG
>CAYTUA010000181.1:0-5367 GCA_964440855.1 uncultured Lentimicrobiaceae bacterium | reverse complement strand
CTCATCAGGGGTATTGCTGTTGTGAATACGCGCAACGAGCAGTTTCCTGCCACTGTTCAGCGTTCCGACGGTATGGATGGTGCATAACTCGGGATAGTCAGCTGCAAACTGATACATCATCGCTTCGTAAGCTTCGTAAGTAGGATACGTATTCCAAAGGCTCCTGTTTGGCAAGTCATCAACAGTGAGCATAACAGGATAATCCCCCGTCATGGAAGGAGGGGTAAGCAACATAGGTTGATGCCCGTTTTCCAATAATTTTTCAAATTGTTTGCGGTTGGCATAAGCCAGCAAATAACCTGCCTCCACCTTGTCGATATAAAGTTGGTGATTGAGTGGTTCAATTTCCTTAAAATCATTGATTTGTAAAGAAAAATAAACCTCAGGCCGCTGGCCGAAAATGGAATCGAGTGGATAATCTTCTTGTGCCATACCTGCTGTTTGCAGGCCAAGGGCAACAATAAGGATGAGCAGTTTAATCGCTTTCATGATTGATTGAAAAATTATTTAATGGAATGATAAATACGTTCAATTAATTGTCTTACAGTATGATTAACGGGGACCAAAGGCAATCGCAATTCTTCCTTGCACAAGCCCATCAGGCTGAGCAATGCTTTGATGCCTGCCGGATTTCCATCGGCAAACAGGGCTTCCATCATAGGTAATAATTTAAAGTGCAATTCTTGTGCAGCTGCCATTTCCTGGTTAAGCATTAACCTGACCATATCTGTGAAATCCCTTGTGCAGGCGTTTGCCGTTACCGAAATCACGCCTTGCACCCCTGTTGCCATCAAAGGCATGGTGAGGGCATCGTCGCCTGAGAGCACAGCAAAGCCTTTGGGCTTGCCGGCGACAATTTGCATGATCTGGCCGAAGTCGCCCGACGCTTCCTTGATGGCAATGATGTTGGAACATTCCCTGGCCAGTTTCAAAGTGGTTTCAGCCTTTAGGTTCACGCTTGTCCTTCCGGGTACATTGTAAAGTATGATTGGCACCGGACTGGCTTCGGCTATGGTTTCGAAATGGGCATATAAGCCATCCTGCTGGGGTTTGTTGTAATAGGGGGTTACCGATAGGATACCTGCAATGCCTTCGAATGTCTGTTCCCTTATATCCTTAACGATGGCAGCCGTATTGTTGCCACCCATACCAAGCACCAGTGGAACACGTCCGGCAATGCTTTCCTTAATGGTGGCTACCACCTCCCTTTTTTCAGTTGTGCCCAACACAGGGGCTTCGCTGGTAGTGCCCAATGCTACAACATATTCCACGCCTTGGTCAACCACATGGTTCACAATCTTTTTCAGGGCACCAAAATCGATGCTTTTATCTTCGCTAAAGGGCGTAACCAAGGCAACGCCCGTACCGGAAAATTTATGTTTTGTCATGTCCATAAAGTGAGTCTAAATATTTACAAAACTGCTCAAATGTATCCATCAAACTGCTGGAACTATCTATCGAAAGTGTGAGGTCACAGTACGAAGCCGGATTGGCCTTGCCCAGGCCCAGTCTGAATCCTGCAGGCATCAGGCTTGATACGTAAGTCAAGCGCAAATCTTCTGTAGGGTCAAAATTCATGATCAGCTCGGGTTCTATTTTCGGGATTTTCTTACCCAGTTTACTTTTTGGCCAACCCAGGAAATTGAAATCCTTGGAAAACAGCTCAATATGATGCCAATTATCAGGCAAACCTTCAACGGGCATGTTGTCCATGTTTTTCTTAAGTACAAATAGCCAAGCCTCCTTCCCCTCAAAGCGTTTGGTGAATTCCTTGCTGAGCAGTTGCTGGTACAACCCCATATCGCTCATCGAAAACAGCAGAACAATGCTTTTGGCACGGCTAAATCGCAGCAAGGCCGAAGGCTTCTTTTGTGCCATCTTGCGTTTAACCAAGTATTTAAGCAATCGATCTGTAAGCATGGCCATTTATCGGGTTCAGCTCATTTTTTTAGGCTGTAAAAGTACCTAAAATCATTGTAAACAAAACCGAAATAATCATCCCACTGTTTGTTCTTTTGGGTTATTATGGGTTACTTTGCATCTTGCGAATATCATTTATAAAGTGAAGATTAAAGTATTGGGAAGCGGAACATCTCAGGGGGTCCCTGTAATTGGTTGCCCTTGTGCAGTTTGTGCCTCAGTGGATGATCGGGATAAACGGCTCAGGTCGTCTGTAATGGTTGACGATGGGCAAACCTGCCTGGTGATTGACACCGGACCGGATTTCAGGCAGCAGATGTTGCGCGAAAACGTTAAAAAGCTGGATGCCGTATTGATAACACACTGCCACAAGGACCATATCGCCGGATTGGATGATGTGCGCTCGTTCAATTTTCTGCAGCAGCGTCCCATGAGGGTGTTTGCCGGCGAAGCCGACCAGCAAGTGATTAAGCTGGAGTTTGCGTATGCTTTTGCTGACAATCCCTATCCCGGAGTCCCCAAGATTGATCTGATTGATATCCATCTAAAGCCTTTCACAGTAGGAACACTGGAAGTAATTCCTTTTTTGGTAAAGCATATGCACCTGGATGTTTTTGGTTTCAGGATAGGCGATTTTTCCTATATCACCGACGCCAATTTTATCCCCCCCGAAAGCATGGACATCATCAGGGGTTCCAAAGTCATCATCCTCGACGCCCTCAGGCACAAGAAACATGTTTCGCATTTCACTTTGGACGAGGCTGTTGAGGTGATAAAAGAATTAAAGCCTGATTTGTCATACTTTACGCATATCAGCCACCTAATGGGCAAACACCAGGAGGTGGAGTCCGGCTTGCCCGAAAATATGTTTTTGGCCTATGATGGTCTGGAGATTCAACTCTAACAGGTTTTAAACGAAAAAATATTCAATTGAAATTAAACCATAAAGCAAATGAAAAGCCTCATACCTTTGGCAGAGCGTCTCAGGCCTGAGTCACTCGAGAGCTATATCGGGCAGGAGCATCTGGTGGGAGAGGGGGCGGTTTTGCGCACGGCAATTGAGTCGGGGCGCATCCCTTCGATGATTTTCTGGGGCCCGCCCGGTGTTGGCAAAACGAGCCTCGCCTTTATCATTTCCAAACAGCTCAAGCGTAGTTTCTTTACCCTGAGTGCCGTCAGCAGTGGTGTGAAAGATGTGCGCGCTGTGATTGAAAAAGCCCGTATGTTGCCACAGGCACCCGTGCTTTTTATTGATGAAATCCATCGTTTCAGCAAATCGCAACAGGATTCGCTGCTGGGTGCGGTTGAAAAAGGCATGGTGACGCTGGTGGGGGCCACTACCGAAAACCCCTCCTTTGAAGTGATTTCGCCGCTGCTTTCGCGTTGTCAGGTGTATGTGATGAAGCCACTCAGCGAGACCCATCTGCTGCGTTTATTGCAATATGCGGTGGATTTGCTGGAACAGGACTATGGCAAACAAATCACATTGCAGGAGAATGATGCCTTGTTGCGCATCAGTGGGGGAGACGCACGTAAATTGTTAAATGCCATTGAATTGGTCGTCGATTTAATGGCTGATCGTGCAGGTGCCGAAACAGAAATTACGATAACGAATGAGCTTACTTCCCGCTGCATTCAGAATAACCTGGCAGCATACGACAAAAAAGGGGAGATGCACTATGATGTGATTTCTGCCTTTATCAAATCGATGCGGGGCAGTGATCCGAATGCGGCTGTTTATTACCTGGCCCGCATGACAGAGGCTGGCGAGGACCCCTTGTTCATCGCCCGGCGCATGCTCATCCTGGCAGCGGAAGACATTGGCAATGCCAATCCCAACGCCCTGTTGCTTGCCAATGCTTGTTTTGACGCTGTAAATAAAATCGGTTGGCCCGAAAGCCGCATTATTCTGTCTCAAACAGCCGTTTATCTGGCTTGTTCGCCCAAGAGCAACGCGAGCTATATGGCCATAGAAAAAGCGCTGGCACTTGTGCGCAAATCCGGCGACCTGAGTGTCCCTTTGCCCTTGCGCAATGCGCCAACCGGCTTGATGAAAGACCTGGGCTATGGAGAAACCTATAAATACGCCCACGACTTTAAAGATAATTTTGCCGAGCAGGAATTCCTTCCCGAACAGATTGCAGGCACCAAACTGTTTGAACCCGGCGATAACGCCCGTGAGCGGGAACAGCGCTTGTTTTTGAGCAAACGCTGGCGGAGTAAGTATGGGTATTAGGGGGGCGTTTGTCGGTTGAGTAGTCAATAGTCATGAGTCAGTTGAGTAGTCAATAGTCATGAGTCGTGAGTCGGTTGGGATTTGTGAATAATTCCAACTAAATTTCCTACATTTGTAATTTGAATTAAATAAACACGAAACATTTAAAATCAGACTTTTATGAAAAGGGATGAGCAGATTTTTGACCTGATCCGCCAGGAAAAGGAACGCCAGATGCACGGCATCGAATTGATTGCATCAGAAAATTTTGTCAGCGAACAGGTGCTTGAAGCCATGGGGTCGGTTTTGACCAACAAATACGCTGAAGGCTATCCGGGCAAGCGTTATTATGGTGGCTGTGAGATTGTTGACCAAACCGAACAGCTGGCTATCGACCGTGCCGAAGAGCTTTTTGATGCCGAATATGCCAATGTGCAACCCCATTCAGGCGCCCAGGCCAATATGGCTGTTTTCCTCACCTGCCTCAAACCCGGTGATACTTTTATGGGACTTGATTTGTCGCATGGAGGTCACCTTTCGCATGGTTCACCTGTTAATTCTTCCGGTATTCTTTACAATGCCATTTCTTATGGTGTGGACGAAGCAACAGGTCTGATTAATTACGATAAAATGGAAGAACTGGCCCTGAAAGAAAGGCCAAAACTGATCATTGCAGGTGCTTCGGCCTACTCACGTGATTGGGATTACGAGCGCATGCGCGACATAGCCGATCAGGTGGATGCCATTTTGATGGCCGATATTTCGCATCCCTCTGGGTTGATTGCCAAAGGTTTGCTTAATGATCCCATAGAGTTTTGCCACATCATCACCACAACCACCCACAAAACCTTGCGCGGCCCCCGCGGCGGACTCATAATAATGGGCGAAGATTTTGAAAACCCATGGAACCTGAAAACCCCCAAAGGCGAAACAAAAATGATGTCGGCTTTGCTCAACTCCGCTGTTTTCCCCGGCATTCAGGGCGGTCCTTTGGAGCATGTAATTGCCTCAAAAGCAGTAGCATTTGGCGAAGCACTATCAGATGAATATTTCCAATACATGCTGCAGGTTAAGCAAAATGCCGAAGTAATGGCCAAAGCATTTGTTGACAAGGGCTACCATGTGATCTCTGGTGGTACCGACAACCATTTGATGCTGATTGATTTGCGGACTAAATTCCCTGCCATTACCGGCAAGGTTGTTGAAAATACCTTGGTGAAAGCCGATATCAC
>CAYTUA010000180.1:0-3664 GCA_964440855.1 uncultured Lentimicrobiaceae bacterium | reverse complement strand
ATAAACAAAAATTCAAACAAATAAACCTTGTTTTTTCAATAGCAGGAATTGGGATGGAGTTATGGGGTCTTCATTTAATTTAGCGAAAACTTATATTTTCAACTTATTTCATAAAAGCCAATTTGTGGGTACTCATTTTGCCAACTGCTCTTTGTTATTTACCAACTTAAAACATGAGTCAAAAAGCTCTTTAAGCATAAAAAAAGCAATAACAAGAAAAGGATCAGGCCTCAGCCCAATCCTTTTCTTAACCTGTTGCCCGACCAGGGCTCGAACCTGGACTCTTCTGATTCAGAGTCAGACGTGTTGCCAATTACACCATCGGGCAATTTCGGTGCAAAGATAGCAAAACACCAAGCTTAATTGATGGTGAAACAAGCAAACTTGATGTTTTTTTTGAAAAATAGTTTCTTTTATGATAATCGCAGTCCGCCAACAAAAACGTAGAGCACCAATATGGCCATCAGCAGGGCGGCCAGTCCGGCAGAAATGGCGATGGTGGTGTTGTCGCCTGCTTGCCTGATTACAATACCCGCGAATGCCCAAACGACGGCCAGGCCAAGGTAAGGGTTTTGCACCCGGTAAAGCGCCAGGGCAGTAATGATAAGGCCTGTGGCAATCATGGCAATGGCCCAGCCCTGCGATGAAATGCCCCATCCGCCCCAATGGCTGTCAACAAGCAGGGCCGTCACATTGGCGATGGTGGCAATGCAAACCCAGCCAAAGTAAATACCGAAAGCTGCTTTGAACAGGCCGAAAGGCATGGCGCGCAATTGCCAGTTGATATAGGCCAGGGCAAGCAGCATACCGAGGATAATGATCAGCGAAACGAAAAGCTTTTCGTAGTGCCAGGCCACAATCCATGTGGCATTCAGCAAACTGCTGATAGCGAACGCCCAACCAATGGCGGCCACTGCTGATTGGCTTTGGCTGCGAAACTGCAGCACCAGCACCACCATCAGCAAAAGATAAATAATACCCCAAATAGAAAAAGTAATGCCGGCAGGTACAAACAGGTTGGGGTATTGTGCAGAAAGTTCGCCGGTGGTTTTGCCATTGATGGGCAAGGCATTGGCGAGGTAGTTCAACACCACCATCACCACAAATGCCAGAATATTTATCGTTTTCATTGGTCCGGATGTTTTTATCACAGCCAAATTACGCATAAATACACCAACTCAGTAAACCTGAAAGGAAAAATTGACCTTTTGGAAGAATTTTTTGAATAGTCGTGAGTCGATAGTCATGAGTCGATAGTCATTCACAACTTCGGACTCAAAGACTCCCGACTCAAGACTCTTCTAACCCCGCCTCAATGAGGCTCATTGCCTTTTTGGCAGCAATCAGGCAGCCGGTCGTGGGCTTTTTGATCGGCAGGCATATCATCGGCATCATAACCTATTTTTGTAATGGCCTTTTTAAGTTTTTCCTTGTCAGTGTGCTTGGTTCGAAATACGATCGTAACAATCTTGGTTTCGCTGTCGAGTTCCACTTTGCGCACACCGCGCTCAAATGCCAGATCGCCCTCAATGCGGTCCTTGCACATGCCGCAAATGGCTGAAGTTTGTATTTCAACAGTTTCAAATTTACTTTTCTTTTCCTGTGCCAGTGTTTCAGGCAGGGCTATGGCAGAGAGCAGTAAAGTTATCAGTATTATCTTTAATGTGTTCATAGTCAATTATTTTAAGTTTTCTTTTTTATTCAATTGTATAACGCAGACCGGCATAAACTTTAATTCCTGCTATCGGCCCCCAAATGATTGAAGAGTCGAATGCATCGCTAAAGGGTTCATGGGCTGCGATAATCGGATCTTTTTGTTTGTAATTGGTGAGGTTTTCGCCTCCAAGATAGATATTCCATTTGCGGAAATATCGGGTAATCTGGGCGTTGATGATGGTGTAGGAAGGTGATTTTTCCTCACCCACAATTTGCTCAGGCGTGGATACAGTTGAAGGCAATCGTGTTTGCCCGTTGAATTGACCTGTGAGGTCGAACTGCCAGCGTCCCAAACCTGGCTTGTACGACATGCTCAGCAAGCTTTTGTATTTATTCACCAATGGTTTTTCGAGCAGTTGATCGTCATAGGTCATCTTTACATCATTTACACGGAAAGCTGCCGTAACATCAAGCCCTTGCAGCAGTTCATAATTGGCCTCTATCTGCGCACTGTTGGAGTAGGAGCGGCCATCCAGGTTGTAAATTACGATGCGGTTGATGTCTGAATCGCGGTCAACAACCACCTGATTGATAAAATAAGTGCGATACAGGTCGATATTGATGCTGAGTTCGCGGTTGGCGATATCGATAAATTTACTGAGGTTGAGGCCGAAGTTCCAGGCTTCTTCCATCTGGGGCGTTTCGCGATAAACAATTCGGCGCGATGATGCCAATAGCGAGGTGTTGTCGGCCAGCACATTGGCAGAGCGATAACCCTTTCCGGCGGAAGCCCGCAATATGGTGTGCTCGTTAAAACTGTACCTGATATTTACCCTTGGTGTGAAAAATAAATCAAAGGTGTTGTGGTAATCGGCCCTAATCCCGGCTATCAGGTTTAGCTTGTGGCCATCGCTGTAAGTGTATTGAAAAAAGGCACCAGGAACACGTTCTATTCGGCCGGAGATGCTGTCGTTCAGCTGTTCATCATATTTGTCGTAGAGCATACTCACACCGGTGGTGTACATGTGTTGCGTATTGTTTATATATGATTGAAAAAGCGCATTTCCATAGTAGGAGAACTGTCTGGCATCGTAATCCTTCAAGCCAAAAAAGCTTTGCATATCATGGTATATCACTTGGTTTTGAATGCCCAGGCTGGTTGCCGGCCGATTGAAAATGAAACCTGTCTTCAGGAAACTTTCATAACGGTCGGTAAGGATCTCAACACCATATCCATTGCTGATGTCGCGTGGTTTTTCAGAGTCAAAAATGAGTTGCCCACCACGCCGCTCTTCTTTCATGGCTTTGATACCAAACTGAAACTCAAAGTTCTGCTGATTATAATCCCAGCGGTTGAAAAAATTGTACTGCGTATAGAGCGGGTCATCCAAAAAACCGTCCTTGTTATTATCGTGTTCGGTTTGTTGACGACTGAAATGGCCCAGCAGCATGGTTTGCAGCTTTTCGGAAACAGCTACCTTGGCATTGAAGTTCACCTCCGACCTTCCTGCATGGTTCTGGTAAAGGTTCAGAAAAAAGCGCTCACTATCACGCGGCTTTTTATACTCCACATTAATTTGACCACTAATGGATTCATAGCCATTGAGTACCGAGCTTGTTCCTTTCGAGATTTGAATAGACTCCATCCAGCTGCCTGGCACATAGGCCAGCCCAAAAGAAGTAGCCAAACCGCGCAGGTTGGGTACATTTTCGCTCATCATCTGGGTATAAATGCCTGCCAAACCCAGCATTTCAATCTGTTTGGCACCGGTAACGGCATCACTGTATGAAACATCAACGCTGGCACTGGTTTCAAAACTTTCAGAAAGGTTGCAGCAGGCTGCACGCATCAGTTCGCCCGAAGTGATGGTGGTAGCATTCACATTGCTCATACGCGACACATAATTTGTACGGGCACGTGTGGTCACTTCCACCTCATCCAAAATCCGCTGATCGCTCATAATGTGGTTGATCGGCTCGTGACTATGATGCACATGCAAGGGATCGT
>CAYTUA010000179.1:0-3623 GCA_964440855.1 uncultured Lentimicrobiaceae bacterium | reverse complement strand
AACTGCTGGCAACTCACCTTCCCCTTCTTGCGCGTGGAATTGATACTTCAAACCATCCGGAGTTTCTTTAACTCCATTGTTGGTACTACAGGAAATGCCAAGAAAAAGCATTCCAATTGTCAAACTAAAAATCAATTGTCGTTGTAACATACTACTTTTTATTTTATTGTAAATTAAGAACTTCAACATCATAAACCAAAACTGCCCGCGGTGGGATGCGCTCATCATCGCCAAGCAATCCGAAAGCGAGGTGCGAAGGTAAAATAAATTTTGCCCTATCACCCTGCTGAAGCAATAAAATTCCCTCTTCAAGGCCAGATGGAACACCGCCACGGCCAACCAGGAAGGTCAACAGTCCATCTTCTTTTGAACTATAGACGATATCACCTGTTAAAAAGCGCGTATCATAGGCCAGACTTACCAACTTCCCCTTTTCTACCTTTGGTCCATCTCCTTCTTTATAAATCATATACCGCAAGCCGGAACCAGTTTTTTTCATATCCCAACCGTAGCGACGCACAAAATCATTGATTTTTTCCTCTTCAGTATTTACCAAAACCCGGTTGGCTTTTTCAAGAGATTCCTTTGCCTTTTTTGTATCAAAGACTGGTGGCTCACTGGGCGAGTTTGCACTATTACAGGCTGCTAATGAACATATTATCAAAATAATAACAAAATAACGCATACTAATAATTCAACATTTCTTTATAATCAGGCAAAACCCCTAAGAAGCGTGTAACCGTTTCCTTCAGGCTTTGGTTGCTATTGCCCCCGGCTGCATTGTCATGTCCACCGCCATCAAAATGCTTGCGCGCCAGATCATTGACAGAGAAACTTCCTTTCGACCTGAAAGACAGTCGAACAAGATCTTTCTTTTCGGTTATCAAAACAGACAAATTGATTTTTTTTATCGACAATGGATAGTTGACAATTCCCTCGGTATCACCAATTTGGAATCGATAATCAGCAAGATCCTCCTTGCTCAAATGAATGATAGCTGTATTGTATTCTTCCAAAACAATCATCCTGTTGGTGATGGCGTGTCCAAGCAAACGCAATCTATTTTCGCTAAATGTATCATAAACCTGACGGTGAATCCATTCAGCATCTATGCCCACATCAAGGAGTTCAGCTACTGTCCTGAATGTAGCTGCATCATTGATTGAATGGCTGAATGAGCCGGTATCTGTCATCAGGCCTACAAAAATATTCTCAGCTATATTTTTGTTAATAAGCTGCTTATCATCCAAATCATTGATCAGGTTAAAAATTAACTCAGCAGTTGACGATTTGGTGGTGTCGTAATAAAAGTAATTAAACTGTTCAGTTGCAGGCTCAGGATGGTGGTCAATCAAGACACGTGGCACATCCGACTTCTGCAAATCTTCCTGCAGCACTCCAGAGCGGTTTATAGCATTGTAATCCAGGCAAAAAATAAGCTTGGCTTCTGCTATTTTTGTTTTGGCAAGTGCAGCCTGCTGGTCAAAAATGATGATTTCGTCAACACCCGGACACCACGATAAAAAATTGGGGTACATATTAGGAATAACAACATGCACTTCCATGCCTTTCTGCCTCAAATAATGCATCCATGCCAGGGAAGAACCAATGGCGTCCCCATCCGGATTTGAGTGCGCAGTAATCAGGAAAGGCCCTTTATTGGCAAGTATATCAGCAAATTGAAGTACAAGAGAGGTGTCTTTCATGCAGTGTTGAGTATTGGTCCTGTATCCGGCAAAAGTAATCATTTCCATTGCAACAGCTAAATCGTTGATTTTACAACAACAAGATAATTTTTGAGATTCATTGGAGGCCGGCTAAATAAATAGGATTTTCTTTATCGATGTAGAATTTTTACAGCGATTTATTTCACTTATCCAAATAATTTTATTCTGCTTACGAATAAATCACTCATTAACATACATATATGTTATTCAGGAAAAGTTATAAAAATGAGTAATTTGCTACTTCATTGACTATTTTATAAAAAAAGGCTACTTTTGCCGCCAAAATACATCACCCATGACAACAACAATTACATTTACCATGATCAAGCCCGGTTCAGTAGCTGATGGGCATTCAGGAGATATTCTGGCTATGATCACCCAAGGCGGTTTTGAAATAAAAGCCCTTAAGAAGGTTCAATTAACCAAAAAACAAGCAGAAGCTTTTTATGCAGTGCATAGCGAACGTCCATTCTTCAACAGTTTGGTAAGCTCTATGAGTGCTGGTCCTGTTGTGGCCGCTATACTTGAAAAAGAAAATGCTGTAGAGGCTTACAGGCAATATATTGGGGCCACCAACCCAGCCGACGCAGCAGAAGGAACTATTCGCAAAAAATTTGGTAAATCCATTGAGGCCAATGCTGTACATGGATCAGATAGTAACGAAAATGCAAAAATTGAAGCTGATTTCTTTTTCAGCCAATTAGAAAGACCCTAATTATTCCACAGGATTATAGGAATCAAAGGTTTTATCCTCATAAAATACGATAATCCTGGCAATTTTCGGGTGCTTATCACCATCCAATCCCTTTTGGACTGTAAGTTCAGAAGGGATTTTTGTATTTGAACCTACCTCTCCTTGTCCAGATTGGGCAGCTATATCCTGATTCCTACCTTCAATATTTCCTTGTTTTCTTTCATTAGAATCATCGGGTTCAGCTTTTGCTACCCTATTTTGAAATGATTCAACGTTGCTTTCATCCCTCTGATCAAAAAGTAAATAGTCCTTTGGCATTTGTTTAGGTCCATCAGTGGGTGATATGGTAGCAGGCCCCTTACCCATCAGCAACCAATCCAAACTAAATTCAGGATATGTTTCTTTTATTTTTATCACAAAATCCAAGCTGGGGTTGTTTCGTCCAGATAGTATATGGGAGATACCGGAACGCTGAACATCCAAATCATCAGCAAATTTTGTTGCTGTCAGGTTTTTTGTTTTTAAAATATGTGCAATTCTATCTTTCATGGTTCTTGAAATTACTTTACAAAGTTAACAATTTTACGGTTACATTGATAACTTTATATTGTTTACCAATGTAACTTCACGGAAAACTCTTATTTACTTATAGTTTTACTTTAGTTAGACGCTTTTATTAACTCTATAACAGACTTTTAACCTTTATATAGCTTTTATATTTAAAATGCTTTAGATTTATATTATACTACAAGTGATGCTTAATATAAAGCAATCAATAATACTGGTTCATAACATTTTATATGTATTTTACTTGATTTTTTGTTTAGTTTTATAACGCTAACATGTTTATTCTTCGACAACTCTTTTGTTACAAGTGTAATGTACTTGTTAAGTGATTCTATGTCTGTGTTTTAATTTGCTTAATAATACATTTGTAACCTTAATTTATTATAGATACATTTGTAACTACCGAATGTTTATTTCCTCAATTTTTAAAAATATAATGAGAAATAGACAGCTCAAAGGCAGTTTCTAAATGGAAAGATTCTAAATAAACAATGCCTATTGACTTCCCTACCCGAGGTGGCGTAATTTTGATTTATTAATCAAAACCAAACCATATGAAAACAAATTACTTTAAAATTGCCTTGCTTCTCTTTTCGTTTACAAGCTATGGATTGTTCGCACAAACTAGCGAGCGC
>CAYTUA010000178.1:0-6846 GCA_964440855.1 uncultured Lentimicrobiaceae bacterium | reverse complement strand
ATCAAAATCTGTTTTGGTGGCTATAGCTGATCCAACCAATGCATAGCGGGCCACTTCCTCCATCAGATCGAGGCCGTATTTTCCAGAAAACTCATACTTCTGGGAAAAAACTTTGCTTTTAAATGATTTGGTGGAACGCTTTTCTTCTTCCGTCACTCTGGAAAACTCTTCAGGCCCGATATAAGGTATGATATTAGAGCCCACTTCCATGTATTGAACACGGTCCCAATATGCCACTTCTTCTTCTTTATCAAGATCGATGGTAACATCACTGGCGTTGACAATCCTGACGGCCTCCTGGCTTTCGTCGCCATATGCTTTGGGTACAACAAAAATTATATCCACGTCATGTTTCACAAGCCCTTTTGTCAAGCCAAAACAGGCTGTACCCAAGCCTCCGGTTATATGCGGTGGAAATTCCCAACCAAACATTAATACTTTCATGCTTGTTAATATTTCTTTTGTTTCATTGCTTCAATCAAGTTTTTCAGCCTGAGCAGCTCAGCCACATTCCAGGCTTGTGAAATGCCACCACGTGCATGATGCGGGGGATCACCATCGTAAACCTCCGAAATATTGCCAATTCCTGCCTCCAACATGGTTTCCTCAAAACCGTCAAAGATATCTTCTATCAGTTGCAAACCTCCTTTTCCATACAATTTGAGCCAAGCCTCACCAAAATGCCCTATCAACCATGGAAAGACAGTTCCCTGATGATAGGCCAGATCGCGCTCCTCCTGATTACCAAGTAGAATTCCTTTGTAAAGTGGGTTTTTTGGGGCCAATGAGCGCAACCCCCTGGGCGTTAACAACTCAGATTTAACGACAGCCATAATGGCTGCCTGTTTTTCTTCATCCAATGGACTATATGGCAACGAAACCGCAAACAGCATATTGGGCCGCACCGACCAATCTTTAAAATCGCCATCGATATAATCGGCCAGGTATTTCTTTTTATCATCCCAGAAGTGGCCAACAAACGCAGCAGCCAAGCCTTCAACCAGCGGTTTCCATGATTTTACAAACTGCTTATCAGCAGCAGCTTCTGCCAATTCGTGGGCAAAATTCACAGCATTGTACCAAAGCGCATTCACTTCAACAGCAAGTCCTGTTCGTGGTGTAACGGGGCGTCCATGGCTCACCACATCCATCCAGGTAAGTGCCATGCCTTTGGCACCAGCGGCTATTAAGCCATTATCAAGCATCCGTATATTAAACTCTGTGCCTTCCCGATACCCATTCAGTATTGCTTGGAGTTTTTGACCGTACATTTTCCACAATTCGAGCTTGTGTTCCTTTTTGGTAACGTACTGCTGCAATGTCCAGAAAAACCAGAGGGGCGCATCAACGGAGGCGTAGTCAGACTGGTGGTTTCGGCCAACATTTGGAAATAAGGGCCCTTGCAGGTTTGCCATCATGGTTTCCACTACGGCCTTAAAAGTCTTCAGATCGTTGCGCAGCAAGGTAAGCCCAGGCAATGCAATAAATGTATCCCGTCCCCAGGTGCCAAACCAGGGGAAACCAGCCATAATTTCTGTTTTACGCTTGTCTTTAACAATAAACTGTTCTGCTGAATTCAGCAGGCAATTCTCGAAGGTATCGCGTGGAACCCGTTTTTTTGTTTCTGAAAGAAACTGTTTTTTAAATCCTGCTGCACTTTTTTCCTCCAAACCGATAGAAACGACAATGCTTTCTCCTTTTTTGATTGGCATTTCGAAAAATCCGGGAACAAAAAGATCTTCTTCAGCAGGAAACCCACGTGAAGCTTCACGAATATAAGACACGTCGTAATACCAATCAGGAATATGGGTGTATTCGGCCTTTTTAGACGTTTGCATAAACAAGCGGGAATAGCCTCCATACATCTGCCAGCTAACGCCATTTTCGGCTTCCTGAAACTTGTTGTTCATATTGTAATTGGCCTTTGTAAGCTGATGCACATTCCTAAAAGCCAAAAAAGGCTTGAGCCTTAGGATGGTTTTTGAATGGGCGTCGAGCAGGGTGTATCGGATAAGAATGCGCGATTCACTCTCAGCAAATACCATTTCTTTACTGAACACGACCCCTCCTACCTGATATACAATCCTGGGGATGGGCTCGGCTGTAAACGAAAGCAGGTATTTGTGTCCCTTGGGTTCATAAACACCATTGGGATACATCCTTACGCCGAGGTTAAACTCTGTGCCATGCTGTATAATGGTTTCGTCGAGATTGGATAATAACACATGGTTATCGCTATCGAGCCAGGGTTGCGGCACAACCAATAAGCCATGATATTTGCGGGTGTTACAACCGGCGATTGTTGTACTGGCATAACCTCCTGAGCGGTTTGAACGCACCAATTCGTGGTTAAGTGCAAATTCAAGGTTGACAAGCTGCTTTTTATCAAAAGATATATAACTCATTGTAAAATATTTACAAGTTTAGGATGGTCATTTTTTTTACTCTACAAATATAAGCTTTTAGGCTTGCCTTCTGGCACATTACACAAGTTAAATTGACCATGAAAAAAAACTTAATAACATGCCAATCAGTATTTTACAATATATGCAATTATAATCCAAAAAGAAGTATTCATTTTCGGAATCGTTTGCAAAGCCCTTTTTGCGTCACACCCTCAATCATTTGCCTCACTTGTATCAGGAATTAACACATTGCCTCACAAAATAATCCCCCTCAAACACACTGAATCACTGAATCACAAATTAAAGACCCTCAAACACACTGGCTCACAGAATAACAGACTCACAGAATCACAATAAACCCTACGACTCTATCATCTTAATCAAATTCAAAGCACTTCCGGCTTTAAACCATTCAATCTGATTTTCGTTGTAAGTGTGGTTCACTTCAAAAACATCCGAAGATCCATCAGTATGATTCAATCTGATCTGCAAAGGTTTACCAACTTCAAAATGCTTCAGGCCAAGAATATCGATCCTGTCATCCTCACGGATTTTTTCGTAATCATCTTTATCGGCAAAAGTTAAAGCCAGCATACCTTGTTTCTTCAGGTTGGTTTCATGAATACGGGCAAAAGATTTTACCAATACAGCCCTTGCTCCCATAAACCGAGGCTCCATGGCGGCATGTTCACGTGATGAGCCTTCTCCATAGTTTTCATCACCCACGATAATGGAACCATAACCGGCATCGCGGTATGACTTGGCCGCATCCGGCACTTTATCCACCTCCCCGGTGATTTGATTGACGACTGCATTGGTTTGTTCCCCAAAGTAATTAACAGCACCAATCAACAGGTTTTGCGAGATATTTTCCAAATGACCACGGTAGCGCAGCCAAGGGCCTGCCATCGAAATGTGATCGGTCGTACATTTGCCCTTTGCTTTTATCAACAAATAAAGCCCTTCAATATCAGTACCTTCCCATGGCTTGAAAGGCTCGAGTAATTGCAATCGATTTGAATCCGCTGCCACTTTCACTTCAATGGCTGATCCGTCTTTTGCAGGAGCTTGATAGCCTGCATCTTCAACAGCAAAACCTTGTGGAGGGAATTCAACGCCCAAGGGCTCATCCAACTTCACTTTCTCTCCATTTTCATTGAGTAAGTAGTCTGTCATTGGATTGAACTTAAGCGTACCGGCAATGGCAAATGCAGTTACAATCTCGGGAGAAGCAACAAAACCATGTGTATTCGGGTTGCCATCGTTGCGTTTGGCAAAATTCCTGTTGAAGGATGTCATAATGGAATTTTTCTCCTGCTTGTCGGCGTTGTGGCGTGCCCACTGTCCGATGCAGGGTCCACAAGCATTGGCAAGCACCACGCCCCCCATTTCTTCAAAGGTCTTCAAAAAACCATCCCTTTCAACTGTATAACGCACCATTTCGGAGCCTGGTGTTACAGTATATTCCGATTTAGCTTTCAAATTTTTTGTAGCTGCCTGTTTGGCAACAGACGCTGCACGCGAAATATCTTCATAAGATGAGTTGGTACAAGACCCAATCAGGCCAACTTCGAGTTTTTCAGGCCAACCGTTTTCCTCAACCACCTTTGCAAACTCGGACACCGGTGTGGCCAAATCCGGGGTAAAAGGCCCATTGATATGGGGTTCCAGTTCCGACAGGTTGATTTCGATCACCTGATCAAAATACTTTTCAGGTTCATCATAAACAGCTTTGTCGGCAGTGAGATAGGCCTTGATTTTATCTGCTTCATCGGCCACCTCTGCCCTGCTTGTCCCTCGCAAGTATTCAGCCATTTTTTGGTCGTATCCAAATAAAGAAGTTGTGGCCCCGATTTCGGCACCCATATTGCAAATAGTCCCTTTTCCGGTGCATGAGATGCTATCAGCTCCGTCGCCAAAATACTCGAGAATTGCGCCCGTTCCACCTTTTACTGATAGAATGCCAGCCACCTTGAGGATAACATCTTTGGCCGACGTCCAACCACTGAGCCGTCCTGTTAGTTTCACACCAATCAATTTTGGAAACTTCAATTCCCAAGGCATACCAGCCATAACGTCAACAGCATCAGCACCACCAACGCCTATCGCAACCATTCCCAAACCACCGGCATTTACGGTGTGCGAATCAGTGCCAATCATCATCCCACCCGGAAAGGCATAATTCTCGAGCACCACCTGGTGGATAATGCCTGCACCAGGTTTCCAGAAACCGATTCCATACTTATTTGATACAGTAGCCAGAAAGTCAAAAACTTCCTTGTTCTGGTCCTTGGATGACTTCAGGTCAGCAACAGCGCCTGTTTTAGCCAATATCAGGTGATCGCAATGTACGGTACTGGGAACAGCCACCTTGCTTTTTCCTGCTTGCATAAACTGCAAAAGGGCCATTTGTGCCGTTGCATCCTGCATGGCAACGCGGTCGGGGTTAAAATCAACATAGGATCCACCACGGGTAAAAGGCTTTTCGGGCAGGGCCTCACTAAGGTGACTGTACAATATTTTTTCGGTTAGGGTAAGCGGCCGGTCCAATATTTTATGCGCCTCATCCACCTTTTTTGACATCCCGGTATAAACCGCTTTAATCATGTCTAAATCAAAAACTTTTGTCATGTTTATTATTTTTATTCGTTTGTTTTAAGTTGATTGTTAATCAATTAACAATAAAAAACAGGCTTTGCTGCAAATGTACAGAAAAAAATGCAAGCCTACATCTTAAAAAGTATTGGGCATTCTCTATTTAAAACCTGCCATTCCATTGCTCAAAGAAGTAGAGAAGTCAGCTATCTGACCACAGAGCACATTTTCATTGCTAAAAATAAATATGCTTGACGCAGGTTTACAAAATGGATAAAATCCAGTTCTAAAATTCAAATTCAGTCCTTTTAATAAATAAAACTATTTTTGCCCTTCAAATTTTAAAACCCATATTAATATGAGATATCCCATCCTTTTTTTATTGGCTGCGGCCATCATCACCAGCTGCGGGCAGCGTCAAGCCCACGATCATAACCACGATCATGACGACGACCACAGCCATCACCATGCCCATGAAGGCCACGATTATGGTATCGCCGGCACCGTTCATTACGAAGAAGAGACGTACCTGACAAACATCCAACAACTCACATTTGGAGGTGACAATGCCGAAGCTTATTTCAGTTTTGATGACGAAATGATCGTTTTTCAAACAAACAATCCAGCCTGGTCGCTTGACTGTGACCAGATTTTTTACACCCGTCTGGACGAAGCCAATATGGGAGAAGAAATTCCGCAACTCATAAGCACTGGGCTTGGCCGAACCACTTGTTCCTACTTTATGCCCGGTGATAGCACAATTTTATTTGCCTCTACCCATATGGGTGATGGTAGTTGCCCACATGTGCCACCACGTCGCGAAGATGGCAAATACACCTGGCCCATTTACGATGATTACAATATTTTTGTTGCTGATCTCCAAGGAAATATAATAGATACGCTTACCAACGATATTGGCTATGATGCCGAAGCAACAGTTTCGCCTACAGGTGACAAAATTGTATTTACCTCCTTACGCTCAGGTGATTTGGAGCTATACATCATGGATATTGATGGCAGCAATGTAAAGCAAGTTACTTTCGGCCTGGGTTATGATGGTGGTGCTTTTTTCTCTCCTGACGGATCAAAACTGGTATTCAGATCATCTCGCCCCCAAACCGAGGAGGAAATAGCCGAGTACAAGGATTTACTTGCTCAGGGCCTTGTAATGCCTACGGAAATGGAAATTTATGTATGCGATGTGGACGGCTCCAACCTGCGACAGGTAACCAACTTAGGCAAAGCCAATTGGGCACCCTACTTTCACCCTTCAGGGGAAAAAATACTATTTAGCTCAAACCACCATTCCGAACGCGGTTTCCAATTCAATATTTTTATGATTAACCTGGACGGTACCGGCTTGCAGCAAATCACATTTGACAACACATTTGATTCGTTTCCGATGTTTTCGTTTGATGGTACCAAGCTGATATTTTCGAGCAACCGCAATAACGGTGGTACACGCGATACCAATATTTTCATTGCTGATTGGGTAGAGTAAACAATGGATAAAATCCAACAGGTTTTTGATAAGCTGGAGGCCCTTGGTATTCCTTATGAAGCCCAATACCACCCGCCTACACCGACCATCGAAGATGTACTCAGGTATTGGAAAGACGCTGATGCTCTGCATTGCAAAAATTTGTTTTTCAGAAATCACAAAGGGAACCGGCACTACCTCGTCATTTTCGATTGCAGGCAAAACTTAAGTATTCGCCAGCTGGAACTGATGCTTAAACAAGGAAAGCTCACCTTTGCCTCCGAAAAGCGTATGATCAAATATTTGGGGGTACAGGCCGGTTCTGTTTCCCCTTTTGGCTTGCTGAATGACCATGAAAAGCATGTG
>CAYTUA010000177.1:0-7328 GCA_964440855.1 uncultured Lentimicrobiaceae bacterium | reverse complement strand
GGCCTGCAAATATAGCAATATAATACAACAAGGTGGCCAGCGATGCCAAAGCGGCAACCACATAAGTATATGCGGCCCAGCTAAGTGCCTCTTTAGCTTTGGGATAGGTGGCTGCTGAGGTGATGCCGCTCACATTGAGCCATGCCAGTGCCCGTCTGCTGGCATCTATTTCAACAGGCAGTGTAATGAAACTGAAGAGGGTTGTCATAGCAAACAACAAAATGCCGATGAATAGCAGTTGCGGAAAGCTTTCTATCATAAGTATTCCGGCAAGCAAAACCCATTGAACAATATTGGAGCTAAAACTAACGATCGGAACAAGTGCACTGCGCATCTGAAGCCAGGAATAGGCGTTGGCATGTTGAATGGCATGCCCGCATTCATGGGCAGCAACCGCAGCCGCTGCCACTGAATTTCCATTGTAAACCTCGGGGCTAAGGTTAACTGTTTTGTTCATGGGGTTATAGTGGTCAGATAGTTTACCGGGTACTGATTCCACTCGTACATTGGAGATGCCATTGTCGCTGAGCATCTTGAGGGCAACCTCGCGGCCGGTCAATCCATAATTGACAGGAATTTTGCTGAAAGCCTTGAATTTGCTCTTAAGCTGATAGCCTACAAGCCAGCTCAGCAGCATAAAAAAACCAAAAATAATCCAAATTGACATCATGCTGATGGTGTATTTAATTGTAAAATCTTACTGAAAATATCAAATTATTTGCCAGAAATATGTAGCTGGCCAAATTGTCAGTTTCTTTTAACAAGATTTAGGAGATTTTGTTTGCGCCTCTAAATCCTTTCGCGGGCATTTTTGAGAATCTGGAACAAAAATTCGCGGGCGCGGAATAATTGGGCTTTTACTGTTCCAAGGGGCAAATCAAGCTCAACGGCAATTTCCTCGTAACTGTATTCATCAAAATAGCGCAACTCAACAAGATGGCGGTAATGCGGTTTGAGTTTCTCAACCACTTCGCGCATCAGCTTTATTTTCTGCTCATTTATTACATTTTCCTCTGGATCAGGAGATTGTGAAATTATGGTATTTGTGATATCATTTTCAGCAGACCCTTCATAATCGCTGCGCATGGAGAGCGTGTTCTTGCGGTTCCTTCTTAAAAAATCGATGCAGTTATTAGAGGCAATTTTAAACAGCCAGGTGCTGAAAGCATAATCTGGGGTGTACTGATCCAGTTTTTTGAAAGCCTTGCCAAAGGCTTCAATGGTCAAATCGTCTGCATCATAAGGGTTGTTGGTCATTTTCAACATCATAAAGTACAACGAATCACGGTAATGGTGCAACAGATCGGCATAGGCCTTCTGATCACCATCGCGCAAGGCACGTTGGATCAACAAGTAATCCCGTTGCCCTTTTTCCGTTAGATTCGTTTTCATTTCCATGTATCCCTTTTAAAAATTAAGTTGACAACAGACAACATCAAATTGAAAATTATCAATATCACTTCAGCAAAAGGCGAAAATAATAATAAATCCTTTTCGCCCAATTGTTTCATGCAAGCTTTGGTCAGGAACAATTGCGTAAACAATCTTAATATAAGGCCCCCAAGAGCTATTAATGGGCTGAAAGACAGTACTAAAAGCCAAATGAAACCAGCGTAGAAAAGTAGTTGGCTCAGATAATAGGTGCCTAAAATGGTTTTGTTGGCTTTGCTGTAGTATTTGCCCGTTGATAAATGCCTTCTTTTTTGTCGTCCCCATTCCAGAAATGATTTTTTAGGTTCTGAATAGGTTCGTGCTCCCTCGCTTACTTCAATTCGGGTATTGCACTTATGTGCCACCTGGCTGATAAACAAGTCATCGTCACCCGAAGCAATATTGTAGTGTGAAGTGAAGCCTTTGTTTTGGATAAAAACTGATTTTCTATAAGAAAGATTTCGCCCGACGCCCATATAGGGCTTTCCAGCCAAAGCCAGCGAAAGGTATTGCATGCCAATATGCAAGGTGTCGAAACGAATCAGCTTGTTCAATAAACCTTTTAGAGGTTCATAGGGGCCGTAACCCAAAATAATATCAACATTGTTGTCATACTGCTTAACCATTTGGCTTATCCATTGATCTGATTCGGGCCGGCAATCGGCATCTGTCAGCAATAGGATTTCATTCTTTGCTGATTTGATACCCATGCTTAAGGGAAATTTCTTCCCCTGAAAAAAGTTGAGGCTTTGCCGCAAATGCACCACCTTGAGCCGTGGGTCAATCCGGGCTATTTCAGTCAGCAACTCCTCGCTATCATCGTCAGAACAGTCGTTTACCACCACCAATTCAAAATCAGGGAAGTTTTGCGCCAATATCAGCGGTATATTTTTACGAAGGTTGTTGTATTCGTTACGCGCACAGATTACTACAGAAACAGAATCTGAAGATGGCAGTTCTTTTTCAGGTGTTTTATAAAAGGCCAGCCGGGCAAAAATCCCCCACCAATAAACCATTTGCAAGGTGAATCCTGTTCCGAAAACGGTCAAGGCGATTATTATCAATGCGTTAAATTCAAAATTGAGCAAGGCGGGTTTGATTATTGATGTGTGCAAATTTATCCAATCTTTGTGAATTGGCTTATCTTTGGCAAAATTTTGTGAGGATGGATTTTCAGTTAGATGGAAACGACCCGAAAAGTGCAGCACGGGCCGGAACAATAATGACCGATCATGGTTCAATTCAAACCCCTGTCTTTATGCCTGTTGGCACTGCCGGGACAGTAAAGGCAGTGCATCAGCGTGACCTGGAACATGATATTAAAGCCCAAATAATTTTAGGAAACACCTATCATTTGTTTATGCGTCCAGGGCTGGAGGTGTTGCAAAATGCAGGAGGTCTGCACCGGTTCAACGGCTGGAACAAGCCCATTCTTACTGATAGTGGTGGTTATCAGGTTTATTCATTAAGTGCAAGGCGTAAACTGGTGGAAGAAGGGGTTACTTTCCAGTCGCATATTGATGGATCGCGCCATAAATTTACACCCGAGAATGTAATGGATACACAGCGTGTGATTGGCGCCGATATCATGATGGCCTTTGATGAATGCACGCCCTATCCATGCGATTATGATTATGCACGTGATTCGCTGGGCATCACCCACCGTTGGCTGAATCGTTGCTTTGACCGCTTCAACCAAACCGATCCGCTTTACGGCTATAACCAGGCCCTTTTTCCCATTGTGCAGGGCAGCACCTACAGCGATTTGAGGAAGCAATCAGCAGAAACAATTGCAGCTTTTCAAGCAGATGGCAATGCCATAGGTGGCTTGTCAGTTGGTGAGCCACACGAATTAATGTATGAAATGACTGCTTTGGTGTGTGGGATATTGCCTGCTGACAAACCGCGCTACCTCATGGGGGTTGGTACGCCGGCAAACATACTCGAAAGCATCGCTTTGGGAGTGGATATGTTTGATTGTGTGATGCCTACACGAAATGCACGGAATGGCATGCTCTTTACAAGTGAAGGCATTATCAATATCCGCAATGAAAAATGGAAAAATGATTTCAATCCGATAGATGAAAATGGCAATTCTTTCGTTGATATGCAATACAACAGGGCCTATTTGCGCCATCTGTTTGTTTCGAACGAAATGTTAGGGGGGATGATTGCCAGTTTGCACAACCTGGCCTTCTATCTTTGGTTGGTAACGGCGGCGCGCAAACAAATTCTGGCCGGGGCTTTTGCAGAATGGAAAAACCAGATGGTCCCAAAATTGATGCAAAGGATATAGCATGATGAAACTTATTGACTGGTATATCATTAAAAAATTTCTTGGCACATTTTTCTATGCCATTTCTTTGCTGATTTTAGTTGTAATCATTTTTGATATTTCTGAAAATATCGACGACTTTTTGCGCCACCGTGCCCCCGTGAACGAAATCCTTTTTGATTATTACATCAACTTCATACCGTATTTCATCAACCTGTTTATCTACCTGTTTACTTTTATTTCAGTCATTTTTTTCACTTCCAAAATGGCCAACAATACAGAGGTTATTGCCATTTTGAGCAGTGGGGTAAGTTTTATGCGCTTTTTAAGGCCCTATCTGTTGGCTTCCATTATGCTGGGCATAATGTCGTTTTATCTTGGTAATTTTCTGATTCCAAAAACAAATGAAATCAGACGTGTTTTTAAGGATAAATACATGTCCGATTTGCTCAGGGATAAGGACCGCCACATTCATGTGCAGATTGAACGCGGCGTTTTTATTTATGTTGAAAATTACAATGTGAAGCAAAACACAGGTTATAAATTTACCATGGAACGCTATAATGGTCCCGAAATGACCTATAAATTGCTTGCCGACCGCATCGAATTAAACAAAGAGGGCGAAGGATGGATACTGCATAATTATTTTGAGCGTAAGATTGATAGCTTGCACGAAACCATTCGTAAAGGCCGCATGATGGATACAGTCATTAAACTGGAACCTGCTGATTTGTATGAGATAAAAGAGGATTTTGAAGTGATGAACTATTGGGAACTAAAGGAACATATTGATAGCGGTAAACTTAAAGGAAATAGTGGTGTAACGGTTTATGAAGTTGAAATGCATAAGCGCTTGGCTTCACCGGTGGCTATACTCGTGCTTACTTTTATTGGCGTAGCCTTATCCAGCCGCAAGGTAAGGGGAGGAATCGGGATGCACCTCGGGCTGGGAATCCTGATCACCTTCACCTACATCATGTTCTTGCAGATTTCAACGGTTTTTGCCACTTTCGGGAATCTTTCACCCGCATTGGCTGCCTGGATACCTAATATTATGTATGCTGCGCTGGGCGTTTACCTGGTATATAAAGCCCCTAAATAGTGCGTGTAATCAACTTTGCTTGGTTTTTTTTAAGTCTGACAGTATCATATAAATCTCAGTGACATGCTTTATTGTTTAAATTTGTAAGATCATTTTTTGGGCATTAAAACCAAAGGGAGATTAAATGAAGTCGCTGATCCTTTTTCTTAATGTCAGCAATATGAGTAGATTATGTAATAGGAATATAACAAAGGTCTCCTTATATCAATCACACTATAAAAAACTGAAAAAATAACCTAAAGTGGCAATAATAAACACAGTAGCGGCCTGGCTCATGAAAAAGAGGGCGCACCAGATTGATCTTTTTATAAAGTATCCGCTTGAAGTGCAATTGGAGTGGTTCAAGCGATTGATTAATCATGGAAAAACTACAGAGTGGGGAAGGAAATATGAGTACCGCAATATAAAAACTTTCGAACAGTTTGCTGAACGTGTTCCTATCAGCACTTATGAGGACCTCAAGCCATATATCGACCGTTTGCGAAATGGCGAACAGAACATTTTGTGGTCCGAAGAAATAAAATGGTTTGCTAAATCTTCTGGAACTACATCAAGCAAAAGCAAATATATCCCTGTTAGCAATTCATCATTAGAAGAATGTCATTTTCGTGGTGGGAAGGATATGCTATCGCTATTTGTCACAAATTATCCAGATACCGAAATATTTGATGGCAAAGGCCTTGTGATGGGTGGAAGCCATAATATAACTGAAATCCCAAACGAGTCCTATTATGATGGCGACTTATCAGCTATTTTGATACAGAATATGCCATTTTGGGCCCAGTTTATGCGTACACCCCCCATGAGTACAGCCCTGATGGACGAGTGGGAAAGCAAAATAGATATCATGGCAAGACAAACCATGGAGGACAATGTAACAAGTTTATCTGGTGTGCCTTCATGGATGCTGGTGCTATTGAAAAAGGTGCTTGAGATTTCCGGTAAGGATAATATAAGTGAAGTGTGGCCCAATCTCGAAGTGTTTTTCCATGGCGGTGTCAGTTTCACACCTTATCGCGAGCAGTTCAAAACCCTTATTCCCTCGCCAAAGATGCATTATATGGAAACCTACAATGCCTCAGAGGGATTTTTTGGCATACAGGACCAGAAAGACAGCTCTGATCTCTTGCTTATGCTTGATTATGGTATCTATTATGAGTTTCTGCCTATAGATGAACTGGGCGAAGCGGATGCCAAAGCCATTCCGCTATCCGGGGTTGAATTGAACCGTAATTATGCACTAATCATAACAACCAACGCCGGTTTGTGGCGTTATCAGATAGGTGATACCATAAGGTTTACCTGTTTGAATCCATATAGGATTAAAATTACCGGACGCACAAAGAATTTTATCAATATTGCCGGCGAGGAGCTGATCATCGACAATGCGGAAAAGGCCCTGATGGTGGCTTCAGAAAAGTGCAATGTGAATATTGCAGAGTACACGGCCGGCCCCTATTTTTATAATGACAGCGAAAAGTCAGCCCATGAATGGTTTGTTGAATTTACCCAACAACCTGAAAATTTGGATATATTTACAGATTCGCTCGACAATGCACTTAAATCATTGAACTCTGATTACGAGGCCAAGCGCTATCATGATATGGTTTTGCGCCCACCAATAGTCAGGTCGGTGCCAACGGGTACATTTTACAAATGGCTGAAAATGAAAGGAAAGCTTGGGGGGCAGCACAAAGTGCCCAGGCTTTCGAATAACAGGGAAATGATAGAAGAGTTATTACCACTTATTAAATGACAGAAAAGAATATTAACCAAAAATCAATTCATATGCACATTGCAATAGCGGGCAACATAGGTTCAGGAAAAACTACACTTACAAGGCTGTTGGCCAAACACTTCGGGTGGACTCCCCACTACGAAGATGTTGAAAATAATCCCTATTTGCATAGTTTTTACGAAGATATGCAACGATGGAGTTTCAACTTGCAAGTGTACTTTCTCAACAGCCGTTTCAGGCAAGTAATCGAAATTCGCAACAGCGGAATTTCAATCGTTCAGGATCGTACCATTTATGAGGATGCCTATATTTTTGCACCCAACCTGCACGCCATGAATTTGATGTCAACACGCGATTTTGAAAACTACAGCTCGCTGTTTGAGTTGATGAGTAAGTTTATCCAACCACCTGATTTGCTGATCTATTTAAGGGCTGATGTGCCTACTCTTGTAAAACAAATTCAAAAGCGTGGCCGCGAATACGAAGCTTCCATCCGTATCGACTACCTAAACCATTTGAATGAGCGCTACGAGGCCTGGATAACAAAGTACAGTATTGGAAAACTGCTCATTTTTGATGTGGACAACATCGACCTCGAAAAACCGGCCGACCTGAGTCAGGTAATCGAAAAAGTAAATGCTGAATTACATGGGTTGTTTTAGGGTTTGACGTTTGGCGTTTGGCGTTTGACGTTTGGCGTTTGGCGTTCAGCGTTTAGGGTTTGGCGTTTAGGATGAGTTAACGTTTATATTTCTTAGAAACCGATCATAAAAAAGATGAAA
>CAYTUA010000176.1:0-4671 GCA_964440855.1 uncultured Lentimicrobiaceae bacterium | reverse complement strand
ATTTACGGCCCTTGATTTGGCTCAGAAATATATTGTAGCCACCGAAAGTGGTATTTTGCATAAAATGCAGCAACAATCGCCCGAGAAGGAATTTTTCGTGGTGCCAAGCGATGAAACATGCAATTGTAACGATTGTCCATATATGAAGCTTAACACATTGGATAAACTTTATGCGGCGCTTAAAAACGGGAAGCCAGCCATTGAACTGGATGATAATGTGATGGAAAAAGCACGCTTGCCCATTCAACGGATGCTTGATATTTCGGAAAAATTAGGTTTGTAGCAATTAATGAAAAGAAAACCTATAAATACGTTGCCACTTTTATCAACAATACTACTGATGGTTTTAGCTTGTTGGAGTGGCATTTTTTATAAACAATTGATAGGGCTCCCTGCCGCAAATTTTAAGGTGGGGATGTTTTTTGTGCATGCCAATGAAGTGGATACTTTTATTATGCAAAGTTTTTTAGACCCGGATAAAACCAGGCATGCACCATGTAAATTTGGTTTAGCACAAAAACAGACTAGTGAGCTAAACAACAGTAAAAGGCACACTGTTTGTAGAACCGAAAAACCTGCAAACTGTGTTAAAGTAGTACCATCAATTTAAGTATTATTGCCCATGCACAACGTGAATAATTATATGGTACTGCTTTTTTTAAGTTTGTTCGTTTTGGAAGTCCAAGCCCAAAACGATCAATCTCAAAAGGTGTTTACAAGTTTATTTGATGCTGAAGGCCGTTTGGCGAGCGAGGGTTATTTGGTTGACGGTAAACCGGATGGATACTGGAAAACATATTATCCTGACAGCACCTTGAAATCAGAAGGAAACAGGAAAAACTTTGAACTCGACAGCCTTTGGTCATTTTATGACGAAAATGGAAACATTACACTTCAAATTAATTATAAGGGAGGAAAGCGCCATGGCGAAAGGGTAACTTACCTGCCGGACGAAGTTGTGCGTGAACGTTTTGAAAACGACATAAAACAAGGGCTTACCCGGCATTTTTCGTTGAATGGCCAATTATTGAAATCGATTCCTTTTGATAACGGATTGGAAGAGGGGATAGCCCGCTATTTTGATACGGATGGCAATGTGATAGAAATCATCACCTACCAGCGTGGATTTATTACCGATCGTGAACGCATTAACAGATATGATGCCAATAATAGAAAAAATGGTGTGTGGAAGTGGTTTTATGAAACGGGCGAGCTCCGAACCGAGGGTTACTACCGTCATGGCCTGCGACATGGGGTATTCAAGGAATATGACCGAAAAGGCAACCTGGCAAAAATAACCAAGTATGTTGATGATATCATACAGGAAAGTGCGGCTGAAGTAGCCAGGCTTGAATTGCGCCGTGAATACTATCCCAGCGGAAAAGTAAAAGCCGAAGCCACTTACCGCAATGGTGTGGCCGAAGGGGTTCGCCGCGAATACACCGAAACCGGCGAAATCGAAAAATCGTTCTTTTTCCGAAATGGCATTGTTGTAGCCGAAGGTATTTTGTCCGAGGCCGGGCAAAGAGAAGGATTCTGGCTCGCGTATTTTGCTGACGGAAGCCTGAAGGCCAGAGGACATTACACACAGGATAAACGCACCGGACAATGGGAATTTTTCTATCCTGGCGGGCAGCTCGAACAAAAGGGCTATTATACCGAATCAGGCCTGCCTACAGGTAAATGGTTGTGGTATTACCAGGATGGATCGCTGCTGCGGGAAGAGCAATATTTGAACGGTTTGCTGGATGGAATGATGACAGAATACGACAGCAATGGTAAAGTACTAACGAGCGGCGATTATATTGAAGGGCTTGAGGAGGGTTTTTGGTTTCTCGATCATGGCGATCACCGCGAGGAAGGGGAATATGTAGCCGGTATGCGACAGGGAATTTGGAAATATTTCTATCCTGATGGCAGCTTATCCTTTCAGGGACAATTTATTGAAGACAACCCCAACGGAACCCACAGCTGGTATTGGCCCAACGGACGCAAACGCGAAGAAGGACAATTTGTGATGGGACGACGCAACGGCGAATGGATAAAATATGACGAAAACGGCCTTGTATTACTGACCATTACCTACGTAAATGGCATCGAAACACGCTACGATGGCATCTCTATTCCTGCTGATGAATTGGTGATTGAAGAGTAACAGGAATTATTTGTTTGAAATGAATCAAGTAAAAGAAGTGCCTATTTTCCTATTTTTGCATATTCATTAATCAAACCTAAAATAGAATTGCAATGAAAAACATCATTTTATTGAGCCTGATGGGCTTGTTTTTATGGAGTTGCGGAACGAACACCAGTCCCGAAGAAGCAACAGATAATACTTTTGCTGAAGTATTTACACCTGCCAATTTTGAAGAAAAGGCAGGTGATTTTGTGGGCAAAGAAGTAAAAGTAAAAGGTATAGTGGATCATGTATGCAGCCATGGCGGAAAGAAAATGTTCCTGGTTGATATGGAAGTCGGTGGGCGTATCAGGGTAAATACAGGCGAAAACATGGCTGCATTTAAATCAGAATGGGAAGGTTCAGAAGTGGTAGCAACAGGTATCGTGGATGAATTTGTTATTGATGAGGCCTATCTCGATGAATGGGAAGAAGAATTGAAAACCGAAATTCAAGAGGAAATAGAAAGCGAAGAAGGCTGTGAATACGAGAGTTATACCGCCACAGGAACGTATAAGCAAATAGAACAACACCGGGCTAATATGGCTGAAAAAGGCACAACTAAATTGTCCTTTTACAGCATTATTGCCACCAGCTACGAAATTATTGAAGATTAATTTATAAAAGCAGCCTCTTCATGGGGCTGCTTCATTTCTCCCAAATTTACTTCTATGGCTTTTAAATGGAGAAAATGGAATAAAGCCGTTCACCGCGACTTTGGTTATTTCTTTTTCGGAATGACGGTTATTTATGCCTTGTCGGGCATTGCCATCAACCACCGCGACGATTGGAACCCCAATTACATCATTATTGAAAAACAAATTGAAGTTGGGCCACTCCTCGAGCGCCTCGGTAAGGAAGAGGTGCTCCAACTGTTAAAGCCTTTCGGCGAACACAAAGACTATCGACGACATTTTTACCCCTCACCAACACGCCTGAAGGTATTTCTGCATGGTGGTACAGCCGTTATTGATACAGAGACTGGTTATGGCTATATCGAAAAAACCAAACGCAGGCCCCTGTTTCGCGAAATGAATTATTTGCACTACAACCCACAGAAATACTGGACCTGGTATTCAGATATTTTTTCGGGCGCGTTGATTGTAATGGCCCTTACAGGATTGTTTATTTCGCGTGGTCCTTACGGTATTTCAGCCCGCGGCGGATGGCTTACCCTGTTTGGAATCGCCTTGCCAGTGCTGTTTTTAATCATTTATTTTTATTGATATGACCGGACTTTGGATTGCCATCGCTTTTGTTTTCTGGTATGCCCTTTCGCTCTATATTTCAGAAACATTTGATCAAAAAAGCCGTATAAGCAAACAATGGCTTTTTTTCATTAGTTTTGTTTTTAGTCCGGTAGTAGGAATGCTTTTGGTACTTTTAAACAAAAAGCCAAACTAAAACTACTTCCATCAAGCATTCGGCATCAGTGAACTACCGGCATTAAAGGAGCAAATGAACCGGCCAATAAATATGGGCCCGAAAATATAAGCCTTATGAAAACACACTTCGCTCCCGCCGAACGTGCAACTGCTGAGCAGCTAAAGACGGACAGCACCCATTTTTCCAATTTCAAATATGTCAGTGAAATCATCAATGCACTGCCCTATATTGCTGCCATCCTGAATAAGCAGCGGCAAGTGGTGTTTGCCAATAAAGCCCTGCTGCAATTGCTGGGCATAAACGACCTGGGGGAATGCCTGGGACAGCGCCCGGGCGAACTGCTCAACTGTATTCATGCCCGCGAAACCGAAGGAGGATGCGGTACAACCGAAAGTTGTCGCTATTGTGGGGCCGTTAACGCCATTCAGGATTGTTTAGAGACGGGCGAACGCATCACCAACGAATGCCGGATTACAGCAATGGTTGACCAAAAGGAAATAGCCTATGACTTAAGCGTGACCGCATCACCTTTCCGATATCGCAAAAATGATTTTGTGGTACTTTCCTTCAACGATATAGGAAACGAAAAACGCAGGCAGATGCTTGAGCGCGTTTTCTTTCACGATATAATAAATACAGCAGGTGGCTTGCGCGGATTCATCGAATTTTTGCGTATTACCGACGATCCCGAAGAGCGTCAGCAATACCTCGCCATTGCAGACGAATTAAGCAATACGCTCATTGATGAAATAAATTCGCAGCGCGAATTATTATCGGCCGAAAGCGGCAAGCTGCTTATTAGCGTCAAGCAAGTAATACCCGCAGGCCTGTTGCACGAAGTGGTCAATCAGTTGGCACACCACCAGGTGGCTGCCGAAAAAACCATTGAGATCGATTCACAGGCATCTGCAAAAAAAATGCACACCGACCCAGTTTTATTGAAAAGGGTGCTCGTAAACCTGCTGAAAAATGCCTTGGAAGCCTCCCCAAAAGGCGAAACCATCCGACTGGGCTGCCACGACCTGGATGAAGAAAAGATTTTTTGGGTGCACAACAACAGTTTTATGTCCAAAGAGGTGCAAATGCAGATTTTTCAACGGTCGTTCTCT